>JAAYRG010000229.1 GCA_012518885.1 Clostridiales bacterium
CGAAATAAAAAAAGACAAGTACTCAGTCCCCCAGTGTCTTCCCGTCCCCGGTATTTTCCCTGGTGTTTTCTTAACATGTACGTACAAAGTTAAAAATTAACAAAAGAAGGTACGTACATTTATGCAATGATTATATTGCATAAAGTAAACAACCGTGGTACAATATATTTGTAACAATTCAATATAGATAAAATCTATAGTTGGTGGTTTACAAGTAAATATTCACAAAATAGGAGGGAAAAGATGAAAAAAAGAGCTATAAGTGTTGTGTTATGTATTATGCTAGGCTTAGTGTTATTAGTGGGGTGTAGTAAAGATAAGCCTGGTAAGGATGTTGATTCAACAGAAGATACTAGTCAAGACGGTAGTAACGTAGGTAAGAACACCTTCGTTGACGGTGGAACTGAATTATCTTTATGGACTTTCCAAGAACTTCATGTTGGATACTATACTGAGATGGCTGACGTTTGGAACGAAAAGTTTCCTGACAAACCTATCAACTTAACAGTAACAACTGGTGAATCTCATTCGTTACATAGTAAGTTACTAATTGCAAGTCAATCAGGTGAAGGTACTCCTGATATTGCAGACGTAGAAATTGGTTATTATGCTTCTTTCTTAAAGGATAACTACTTCTTACCAATTAATGACGTTGTTGAACCATATAAAGATGAAGTTGTAATGTCAAGAATTGAAATGTACGGCGACACTTCAGGTAATTATTATGGTATAGACTTCCACTTAGGTGAGTCAGTATGTTACTACAATATGGACATTATGAACGAAGCAGGAGTTGACCCAGCTGACATCGTAACATGGGACGACTTTGTAGAAGCTGGTAAAGTTGTACTTGAAAAGACAGGCAAACCTATGATCGCTGTAGAGACAACTGACCTATTCCTTCCACAACTAATGTTACTAGAAAAAGGAGTTCAATATGTTACTGAAGACGGTAAGCCTAATATTGATACTCCAGAACATGCAGAAGTTATAGACTTTATTAGAGAAATGATGGACCTTGGTATTTGTGAAATAGCTCCTGGTGGATTATACCATGCTGAAGAATGGTATGGCCATCTAAATGATGGTGGAGTAGCTGCAGTTGCTATGCCTCTATGGTATATGGGACGTTTTACTGACTATTGTAAAGACCTAAAAGGCAAGATTGCTATCTATGAAATTCCAGTTTGGAATGAAGGAGATACACGTGCAGTATTACAGGGTGGAACAGGAACTTCTGTACTAAAATATACTAAACATGCAGACCTTGCGAAAGAGTTCTTAGCATTTGCTAAACTTTCAGAAGAAGGAAACAAGTATATATGGAACGTTTTAGGATTTGACCCTATTAGAACATCTCTTTGGGAAGACCCTGAAATCACAGAAAACAAAGATAACAAGTTCTTAAGTTACTTTGCAACTAATCCATTCGATATTCTAAAAAGAAATGGTACTGATTTAACAGCTCCAAACATTGCAGGTGGATATTCAGCAACATATGGTGTGTTAGTTTCAACAACATATGCTAATGCTTTTGAATCAGCTCTTGACCAAGATGCAAGTGAGTTGTTAGCAAATGAGCAATCCACAGTAATTTATGATGAATAATCAGTAAGATTAATAAAAGTAGAGGCGTATCTAAACAATACGCCTCGAAATTTAAATATATATTCTACTAGGATGGATGGAGATAAATCATGAAAAAAAATATAATCAAACGTTTTTTATATTCTCAGAAAGTAGCTCCATATGTATTTATACTTCCCTTTATACTTACCTTTATTATTTTCTTCGCCTATCCAATGGTAAGTACAGTAGTGATGAGTTTCCAGAAAGTATCTGGGGGTAATTCTCAGTTTATTGGCCTTCATAATTATAAGACCTTGTGGAATCCAATCTTTATAAAGTCATTAAAAAATAGTGCCTTTTATACTATTGTAACATGTGCCCTAATGATTCCGATTCCACTAGTTTTAGCAGCAATGCTAAATAGTAAGTTTATGAAGAAAAAGACCTTATTTAGAAGCGTTATGTTTATACCAGCTCTAACATCAGTAGTAGTAGCGGGTACAATTTTTAGACTAATGTTTGGGGAACTCGAAGGTTCTTTTATGAATCAAGTTATTGGTAGCTTTGGTCTTGATCCTATAGTATGGCTAAGAAGGCCTACAACGGTTTGGATAGCCCTATTTTTGCTCTGTCTATGGAGATGGACAGGAGTAAATATGATGTATTTCCTATCAGGATTACAACAAATACCTAAAGAACTTTATGAGTCAGCAGAAATTGATGGGGCAAACAAAATTAAAGTGTTTAGGTATATTACATTGCCACAGATTAAACCTACTACAATTTATGTTCTTACTATATCAATCTTTGGTGGGCTAGCAATGTTTACCGAATCCTATATTTTATTTAATGGTAATAAGTCTCCTAATAATGTAGGAACTACAGTAGTTGGATACTTATATAGAATGGGATGGGAGCAAAACAACATTGGCCTAGCAAGTGCGATAGGTTTAGTCTTACTATTTATTGTTATGGTAGTTAACGTAATACAGCTAATAATTAATGGAACATTTAAGAAAGGAGAAAATTAATTATGAGATTAAAGAAAAATAATATCATGACAATTCTCCTTCTTATATTCTTTATAATTGTATCCCTAATAATTTTATTACCACTAATATTATTATTTGTATCTTCCTTACGACCTGGTTCTGACCTTATGAGATATGGTTTGAATCTCAATATTGACTGGTCTGAAGTTAATTTAAACACTTACAAGTTATTGTTTAGTGGACAAAATCCATATTTCATCTGGTACAAAAACAGTTTAGTAATAACTGTTGTACAAGTAGCACTAGCCTTATTTTTAAGTGCTTGTGTAGGATATGGTTTTGCAATGTATGATTTCAAGTTTAAGAACACTCTTTTTATATGCGTATTACTGGTTATGATGGTTCCGCCTGAGATTATTTTACTTCCCCTTTATAGGTTAACAATTAAAATGAATCTTATAGATTCAATGTGGGGTATTATACTTCCTTATATAGTAGTTCCTATGTTAATTTTCTTTTTCAGACAGTATTTGTCTGGAATACCAAAAGAATTTCTAGACGCAGCTCGAGTAGATGGTTGTACAGAATATGGAATATTTTATAGGGTCATGGTGCCCCTTATGAAACCATCATTTGCAGCTATGGGAATCTATCAAGGAATGCAAAGTTGGAATAATTTCCTTTGGCCAATGATAGTTATGAGATCAGCATCAAAAATAACATTACCTGTGGGATTGCAAAGTTTACTTTCTCCATACGGTAACAACTATGATATTTTGATTGCGGGCTCATGTTTTGCTATAATTCCAATCTTAATACTATTTGTATTATTCCAATCTTACTTTATTGATGGAATGACAGCAGGTGGCGTAAAAGGATAAACATATATTGTATCAATGTAGCTTAAAGACTTTATAAGGAGGATTTACAATGAAGAAAGCAAGAATGATAGTTGACAAAGAACTAAAGGTAGCAGAAATTGATAAACGTATGTATGGTTCCTTTGTTGAACATTTGGGCAGAGCAGTATATGACGGCCTATATCAACCTGGTCATCCCTTATCAGATGAAGATGGGTTTAGGAAAGACGTAATTGAATTAGTAAAAGAACTTGATGTACCTATTATTCGTTATCCAGGTGGTAACTTTGTATCAAACTTCTTCTGGGAAGATAGTGTTGGACCATTAGAAGATAGAGCAAAGCGTCTAGACCTAGCTTGGAGAACCTTAGAAACTAATGAAGTGGGTGTAAATGAATTTGCAAAATGGATAGACAAGGTTGATTCAGAGCTGATGATGGCAGTTAATTTAGGTACAAGAGGTATTGCAGATGCACTAAATTTATTAGAATACTGTAATCATCCAGGTGGTTCAAAATATAGTGATCTTAGAATTAAGCATGGAGTAAAAGACCCACATAATATTAAGGTATGGTGTTTGGGTAATGAGATGGATGGTCCATGGCAATTAGGTCATAAAACCATGCATGAATATGGAAGATTAGCAGAAGAAACAGCTAAGGCTATGAAGCTTATCGACCCATCAATAGAATTAGTTGCTTGTGGAAGTTCTAATAGAGAGATGCCAACTTTCCCAGAATGGGAAGCTGTTACACTAGACTATACATATGACTATGTTGACTATATTTCCTTGCATCAATATTACGGCAATGAAGCAAATGATACTGCAGATTTCTTAGCTAAATCTGATGATATGGATGACTTTATAAGAACAGTAATTTCAACTTGTGACTACATAAAGGCTAAGAAGAGAAGTAAGAAAAAGATCCACTTAAGTTTTGATGAATGGAATGTATGGTTCCACTCTAAGGCAGAAGAATATGACATTATGCAAAACAAACCTTGGATGGTAGCTCCTCCATTATTAGAGGATATTTACACATTTGAGGATGCTCTATTAGTTGGCCTAATGTTAATAACCTTCATGAAGCATGCAGACAGGGTTAAAATTGCTTGTATGGCACAATTAATTAATGTAATTGCTCCAATAATGACTGATAGAAATGGTGGAGATGCTTGGAAGCAAACAATATTCTATCCATTTATGCATGCATCAAAATATGGACGTGGAACAGTGCTTTATCCTATAGTTAATACTCCTGTACATGATACATCTAACCATGAAAATGTAACAGATATTGAAAGCGTGTCTGTTTACAATGAAGAAAAAGATGAAGTAACTATATTTGCTGTTAACCGTAACATAGAAGAAGACATTGAATTAACAGTTGATGTTAGAGGTTTAGAAAACTATAGATTGCTTGAACATATTGTTCTAGAGCATGATGACTTCAAGGTTCGTAATGGTGCAGGTCATGAACGAGTAAGTCCTAAGAAATCAGACAAGTCCAAACTTGATGATGGTACTTTAACAAGTATCCTAAATAAGGCTTCTTGGAACGTTATTCGTCTTGGAAAATAAGAAGTAACTTATATAAACAAAGGTCTTATATAGTTATTCTAAAACAAAGAAATACATTTAGTCTATTCTTAGATAATGATAAGATGAGGGGGTTTCAACTTTGTTAAAAGACTTTGACAATGCCTTTAAGTTGAAACCCTATTTTTATTGATTAGGCCAATGCTAAATATTAGATTGGTCAATTTTATGTGACAAAGGAGTTAGAAATGGACATAAGCGAAGTAAATATAGATGATTTATTAAAACAACCTATACATTGCGATTGTGGACATATACACACTATAGATATGAAAGCAGTTATTGTAGGGTCCAATGCTATAGAAGAACTACCTAGAATAATGGAGGAAGCAAACTATAAGAAGGCTTTCTTAGTTGCTGATAAAAACACCTATGAAGTAGCAGGTAAAAAGGTAGAGGATACATTTGATGAGGCTAATATAGCTTATTCTACTTATGTTTATAAGGAAGATGGCCTAATACCGGATGAGACAGCCATTGGCAGTCTGTGTATGGCATATGATGATACTTGTGACATTATAATTGCAATTGGGGCAGGTACAATTAATGATATTGTAAAGTTTTTTAGCTATAAGATGAAGTTATCCTTCTATGTTGTTGGAACTGCTCCTTCAATGGACGGGTATATATCTTCATCAGCTGCAATGACTGTAAATAATTTAAAAACCACATACACAACCCATGTGCCTGAAGTATTTATAGGAGACCTTGATATCTTATCTAAGGCCCCAAGGCCAATGATAGCCGCTGGATTTGGTGATATACTAGGCAAGTATACATGTTTACATGATTGGAAGTTATCAACAGTAATAAGCGGTGAGTATTACTGCGAATATATTGTAGACTTAATGACTAGTGCGGTAAATAAGACAATGGAGAGTTTTGATGGTCTATTAGAAAGAAAAAAGGAAGCCATAGAAAAGTTAACCTATGGTCTTTTAATATCAGGTATAGCAATGAGTTTTATCGGTAATTCTCGTCCTGCATCTGGTAGTGAGCATCATTTATCACATTTTTGGGAAATTCTCTTTCAATATGAAGGTAAAAAGCCAGTATTGCATGGAGAAAAGGTGGGCATTGGTACCATAATTTCGGTGAAGTTATATGAATACTTATTAAGGACTATAAAGGAAGATAAAATAGACTTTAATAAAATAAGAGAAAATTATGATTTCTCATTCTCAGAATGGGCAAGTGAGATAAAAAGAGTATATCCTAGTGCTTGGCAAGAGATTGTTGAATTAGAGAAAGACTCCTTAAAGAATTCCAAAGACAACTGGGAAAGAAGAATAGAAGCAACTAAAAAGAAACTTGACCAAATAAAAGAGGTTTGTGAGGACCTACCATCTTCAGAGAAAATAGAACAAATGATAAGAGGTCTAGATGGACCAGTTAGACCTGCTGATATAGGGATAGATGAATCTGCAGTTTATAATGCAATATTATATGCTAAGGAAATTAGAAATCGATATACAATTCTTCAATTATTATGGGACCTTAACTTACTAGAGGAAGGTGCTAATATAATTACAGCTAATAAATAGGGCTTTATCATCAAATGTAGTGAAGAATCTTGTTGTTGGGGGTATAATACTTAGTATAGATTAAAAAAACTACAGTGAAAGGATAAAGATGAGTAAAAGTAATGAAACCAAACACGAAATATTAAGTAATTGGATTAGGGGTAATATTGATAATGGAACCTTCCAACCAGGTAGTAAAATTCCTTCTGAAAAAGAACTGGCCCAAAAGTTTGGATATTCAAGACAAACTGTAAGATACTCAATAGGTAAACTTGCGGCAGAAGGTATCCTTATAAAGGAGCAAGGGAAAGGCACTTTTGTGTCTGATGAAAAAGTCCAAAAAGCAAAACAAACAACTAATCGAATAGGAGTCATCACTACATATTTAAATGATTATATCTTTCCTAGTATTATACAAGGAATAGAGGGAGTTTTAACAAAGGAAGGATATACTTTATCACTGGGTATAACCTATAATAATTCTTTAAATGAAGAACAGTGTCTATTGCAGATATTAGAAAGTGGAGTAGATGGCATAATTATTGAAGGCACAAAATCAGCCTTACCAAATAGGAACGAAGACTTATTTCAAAATATTAAAAAGAATGGAATTCCTTTAGTATTTATTAACGGCTTTTATTCAGGATATAACAACTCCTATGTGGTTATGGATGATGTTAAAGCTGGTGAAATGATAACAGAGGAACTAATAAATAAGGGGCATAGGGAGATTGGTGGAATTTTTAAGTCTGATGATATGCAGGGAATTAAGCGTTTTGAAGGCATGATTCAAATGGCAAAGAAACATAATATAGCTATTAATGACCGTTCTATCCTGTGGTTTACGACAGAAGATATGGAGTATCTTTTTAACGGTAAGATGGACCAATATATTTTAAGTAGGTTTAATAACTGTACTGGTGTTGTTTGCTATAACGACGAAATTGCATCTAATTTTATAGAAATACTAAAAAGAAACCAACTTAAAGTTAAAGATAATATGTCTGTAGTTAGCTTTGATAACTCTTTCTTAGCCAAGGAAAACTTGTATAATCTTACTTCAATAGATTATCCTTCAAAACTAATAGGAATATCTGCAGCTAAAGTATTGTTAAAGATGATAAAAAATCCCTTATACGAAAAAAAGATAAAACTAAAACCTTCAATTATTATTCGAGATTCTGTTAAGACAATAAAATAAAAACAGGGTGTATAGCAAACCTTATTTCTATCATCAAAGGGGGTTACGATGTCAAAATACACAATTGGAATTGATTTTGGCACTCTATCAGGTAGGGCGTTACTTGTAAATGTTGCAACAGGTGAAGAACTAGCAAGTGCAACTTACCCTTATCCTCATGGAGTAATGGATAAGGAATTAGCAAATGGCATGAAACTGCCGCCAGATTGGGCTCTGCAACATCCCTTAGACTACTTGGATGTGCTTAGATATACCATACCAACGGTTATTAAAGATTCTGGTGTAGCTGCAAAAGATATTATTGGGGTTGGGATTGATTTTACAGCATGTACCTTGTTGCCCATTAAAAAAGACGGAATACCTTTATGTTTCTTGGAGGAGTTCAAAGAGGAAGTTCATTCCTATGTAAAACTGTGGAAGCATCATGCTGCACAGGATAAAGCTAATCTAATAAATGAAACAGCTAAGGCTATGAATCAAGACTTTCTCTCAAGGTATGGAGGAACAATATCATCTGAATGGCTATTGCCTAAGATATGGCAGGTATTAGACGAAGCACCCCATATCTATGAAGAGGCAGATTACTTTATAGAGGCTGGAGACTGGATTGTATGGCAATTATGCGGGGTACATACAAGGAACTCTTGTGCTGCTGGATATAAAGCAATATGGGATAAAGCAAAAGGATATCCAGACAAGGAATTCTTAAGAGCCTTAGACAAAAGGTTAGAAAGCCTTGTTGAAGACAAATTAAATTGTCAAATACTTCCCTTAGGGACCAAGGCTGGTGAAATTACAAGACAGGCTGCTGAGCTTTATGGCTTAGAGGAAGGTACTGCAGTTGCAGTGGCTAATGTAGATGCCCATGTTACAATGCCAGCAGTAGGCATTGATGGACCAAACAAGATGCTAGC
>JAAYRG010000230.1 GCA_012518885.1 Clostridiales bacterium
AATCACCATAATCTTCTCCTTAAATACAAAAAGCCCACTAAGTGTGCATGTCAAGACAGAGGCCTGTGGGATTTGTTAATTTTATTCTACAACATTTACCATTGTTTGTAAGTGCTTTGTAAGATGTTTTCTAATTGCTAGGACCATTGCTTGTTTGAATAAAATACTTAATGAGCTTAAGCATTTATAATAAACTAGATGAAATAAAGTAAAAAACATTATATAATAGCCATATATAGCAAAAGGAATTAGATTGTAAGATATTATCATGATACTAGAGTTATCAAAATTACTGAAAAAAGCGGCTTACCAAAGAGGAGATAAGGGGTGGAACATTTGTTACAAGTTATGGATTTAAATGGGCTACAATTAATTACGGTAATTATTACTGCCTTAATAGTTGGTTTTTCAAAAACAGGAATTGGTGGAGTAACAATGCTTGCCATACCTATCCTTGCATCTGTTTTTGGTGGTAGAGATTCTACAGGTATTATGCTTCCTATGCTATTAATAGGTGACTTATTCGCTACTTGGTATTATCGTAAAAGTGTGGAATGGAAGAACGTATTTCTTCCCTTACCCTGGGCCATAATAGGAATAATACTTGGAGTAGTTGTTGGGAATTATATAAGTGATAGAACCTTTTTAATCCTAATAGGAATTATAATTTTAATCTGTTTGGGAATTCTAATATTTACACAATCAAAAGGCAAGGACATCAAGGTACCAGAGAAAGCCTGGTTTTACATACTTGTAGGGGTGTTAAGTGGATTTGCATCAATGATTGGGAATGCTGCAGGTCCAATATTTGGTATTTATCTATTAGCCCTTGGTATTAAGAAAAATAACTACATGGGGACAAATGCTTGGTTTTTCTTTATTATTAATCTTACCAAGCTACCCCTACAGATATTTGTATGGCATAATATTGGTATTAGGTCAGCGACTATTACTCTAGCAATGATACCTATGATTTCTCTCGGAGCAATAATTGGTTACTATATATTAAAAAGGATAAATGAAAGGGTTTTTAGGTATATAGTTATTACTATGACTGCCTTAGCTGCCTTGAAGCTTTTTGTTTAAGTACATTACTTAGATGGATTAGATAAAAGGAAAGGAACGTGGGATTTATGAAGATGATGCCAGTAATTTTTGTAGGACATGGGTCACCTATGAATGCAATTGAAGACAACGAATACACAAAAACTTGGAGAAGTTTAGGAGAAAGATTGCCAAGACCAGAGGCTATAGTTTCTATATCAGCCCATTGGTATACTAAGGGAACAAAGATTATGAATGAGGAAAGTCCTAAGACTATATATGATATGTATGGCTTTCCAAAGGAATTATACGAAATCATATATGATTCCCCTGGTTCACCAAAGTTAGCAGGGGCTACAAAAGAATTAATATCAAAGGAAACAGAATATGATAACTCTTGGGGAATTGACCATGGGACATGGTCAGTATTAGTCCATATGTATCCAGATAGGGATATTCCGGTTTTTCAAATAAGTATAGATGCATATGCCCCACCAGAGGTCCATTATAATATTGGTAGAGAACTAAGGGAATTAAGGAAAGAAGGAGTACTTATACTTGGAAGTGGTAATATTGTTCATAACCTAAGATTAGTTGACTGGCATCAGAAAAACAAGGGTTTTGATTGGGCCTATGAGTTTGATGATTATATTTATGAAAGTATTTTAAACAATAATCATGAGGCAATTATAAGGTATAAAGAAAAAGGGGATATAGCACGGCTTGCAGTCCCAACACCTGACCACTTTTACCCCTTATTATATGTACTTGGAGCTTCTGATGAAAAAGATAGGATTAGTGCATTTAACAAATCATGTGAACTAGGTTCCTTAACTATGACGGGTTATTTATGGGAATAATACAAAAATATTGAAAAGCCCCTAAATGTATTGAAATATATCATTATTTATCATAATATATAGGTATTCACATTTAGAAAAAGAATAAAATAGAAATGGATATGATAAATATGAATTATTTAATATGTTTATGTCTAGGTTATTTCGTTGGAACTATCAATCCTTCATATTTGTTTGCTCTTAAGAAGGGATTTGATATAAGGAAAAGAGGTTCAGGGAATGCTGGAGCCTCCAATGCTGTGATTACAATGGGAAAAGAAGTAGGCATTATGTGCATACTTCTAGATATTTTCAAGGCATATAGTATCATCAAAGTGACAACGTACCTTTTTCCTGATGAGCCATATGCCTTTGTTATTACAGCATCTGCATGTATACTCGGACATATTTTCCCCTTCTACATGAAGTTTCGTGGTGGAAAGGGACTTGCTTGTATGGGTGGGTCTTTACTAGCTTATTCGCCCCTTGTTTTCCTAAAAGTATTAATCATTGGCGCAATCTTTACTTTTGCCATTGGCTACATATGTGTACTGCCCATATCTGCATCAATTATATTACCAGTTTGGTATGGTATAGCAAGTCAGGATGTATATGGTATGATTATTTTAATGCTTGTTGGTGCAGTTGTAATTTGGAGACATAAAGAAAACCTAATTCGAATTAAAAATGGAACAGAACTACGCCTTAGTTTTATTTGGAACAGGCAAAAGGAATTAGATCGTGTAAAGACTATTAATATCGACGAGGATAACGTAGAGATACCTGTTAATGAAGGTTAGGGTATAACTTTATAAAATTATTTAAATATTGCAAGTTTTTGAAATTACCTTACCAATGAACCTATGAACCAAATGTATCTTTATGATAATACTTGTAAGACAACCGAAGAAGTAATTAAAGCAATAAGATATGATGAAAATATATATGCAAATAATAAGCAAAATATCTATAAAAAAGAAAAACCTTATATTGGTTATTGGTATAATTCTTCTTGTCGTATTTATCGGCCATACAATATGGGGTAATATAACTGTAGGAACTACCTACTATAAGGTATACAAAGAAAACCTACCTGCTTCATTTGACGGATTTGTAATTGCTCAAATCTCAGACTTGCACAATGGAGAGTTTGGCAAGGATAATTCAAGAATTATTAAAATTCTAAAAGAAGAACAACCTGATATTATAGTTATTACTGGAGATTTAGTTGATTCAAACCGAACAGACATTGAGATTGCAGTAAATTTAGTAGAAGAGGCAAAGAAAATTGCCCCATGTTACTTTGTTACTGGTAATCATGAGGCTTGGATTGGAGCAACTTATGACCAGCTTGAAAATCAGTTGCATAATTACGGCCTTGTAACCTTGCATGATGAGGTGGTAATACTCTCTAAAGGAAATGATAGTATTATGCTTATAGGGCTTGATGACCCTGACTTTGCAAGAGTACCTTCCGATGAACAAGCTAGTATGTTTGAAAGAAAGCTAAGGGATATGAAATTGCCCGTTGGATTCAAAATATTACTATCCCATAGACCAGAGGCATTCTCATCCTATGTTGCAAATGATATTGACTTAGTACTTAGTGGTCATGCTCATGGGGGACAGTTTAGATTTCCCCTGATAGGAGGCCTAGTGGCTCCAAACCAGGGCTTATTTCCAAGGTATGATGGAGGCATGTATACACAGGCGACTAGCTTAATGATTGTAAGTCGGGGTATTGGTAATAGCATTATTCCAGTTAGGATAAACAATAGGCCAGAGCTTGTAATTGTTGAATTAAAGTCCCAAGATTAGTTACAAAAACTTATAATTTAAATAAAGCTTTAGCATTAAAGCCATTAATAAGGGCCTGGTCCTTATCATCTAAACCAGAGTTAGCAACCTCATCAATATATCTAGTCATAGGTATTAGAGGGTAGTCACTTCCAAACAATACTTTGTCAATTATACCTATGTCCTTAGCCACCTTATATATGTTTTTATCATATAAGAAGGGTGATGCTGCTGTATCATAATATACATTCTTGTTTTGCTTTCTTATCTCTGGCATCAACTCATAAAACAGCAGGCCGCCACCCCAGTGGGCCATTATAATTTTAAGGTCACGAAAGTTTTTTGCAAAGGTACTAGCCTTAACAGGGGTAGTATCTGTTTTACCGCTATAGTGGTGGCCTACTGGTTCATTAGTATGGATCATAACAGCTAGGTCCTTTTCTATACAAGAATTACACAAAGGTGACATCTGACTTACATCTGTGATATCAAAACCCTGGCCATAGGGAAAGATTTCTCCAACTCCTTTAAAGCCCATATCAAAGCACCTATCTACTTCCCTTACTGCTTCATTAGATGTAGGGTCAAGCACCATAAATCCAATAAGTTTATCTGGAAATTTCTTTAAAGAATCGGCTACATAGTCATTAACATACCTACACAAGCCCATATCCTTAAAAGCAAAACCAAATATTACAGCCTTATCTACTTGGGATTTATCTAGTTCTTGGATAACTTCTTCAGTAGTTGCGAATTTATTAACTGGACTTTCACTTAAAAGTCTAAAGTATGGTTCCTTCTCGCCTATCTTTTCCCAGTTCTTAATTATATCTGGTGGTGTAACATGTACATGAACGTCTATTTTCATAAAATCACCCTTTTTTAGACTAATATATCAACGATCAAATACATTGTAAAGGCATTATAAGTTATATGACTTGATAAAATATACAAAAAGGGTTAAAATTATTTTAAAGTTAGTAGCATGGTGACGTGTCTTGTAATTTATACTCTCCTAGGTTTGACTAGTATTTTGTATTGATGTAATAAAGATAACAAAGGTTATTAATTTATAAACAACATATAAATACTATGTATAAAGAAAGGGGTATACTTATGAAGGGTAATCCAAAACTTATTGACACATTGAACGCTTTACTTGCAGATGAGCTAG
>JAAYRG010000231.1 GCA_012518885.1 Clostridiales bacterium
CAACTCTTCGTTTACACGCTCTTCCCCTTCAACTCCTGATTTAATGATTCCTAAATTGGAAAAGAAGTTACTACTTTCTTTACTATAGAAATCATTATAAGTATTCAAATTATCAATAACTGAACTTACATTACTATTTATATCAAAATTATATTCTTCAAGTATTTTTTTTATAGGCCATGTAAAAGGAAATATACTTGAACGCTCATCTCTTAATATATTTGATTTTCGCCTAAATATAAAACTATAGTTAAGATTAGATAAGTTAAAACGACTCATCTTCTCTGCATTATCAGTAAAGAACTTATATTGTTGGTCTAATGTTAACCACATTTCCTTAGATTCTTCAGGTAAACTAATATCAGTACTTGTTATAGCTTCAGGTACTGCTTCAAATGCAGAAAGTCTTTTAGTAAAGATTTTTCTAAAATATCCATTTCGAGATAATTCCTCTAATGCCTTATGTACATCTTCAATTGTTTTTAGTTTTTGTGATTTAATATTCTTTTCATTTATAACTTTTTTTATTGTTGGAACAATAAATGCAAGGAGGGCTAATATTATCGCTAGAACTCTAAAGGTCTTGTTTTTTAGTAATTTCATTCTGCTTCTCCTATGTATTCTGTCATGTTTTTTATGTATATTAAGAGATGGTAAACATTAATATTTTATATCAAATTATCACGCTTTTCAATACTAATTAGACATCGAAAAAACGTAGAAGGGAGTAGTTGTCTTATTTTATCGTAGTTTACAACGCAGCTGAAAATAAGACAATTACTCCCTCACATATATCTTCTATTTCTATAATCTATCCATACAAGTACTGCTCAAAATCTTCAGGTAAAAGTGGCTTGCTAAAGTAGTAACCCTGGGCCATATCACATCCTAACTTCTTAATACAATCTAACTGGTCCTTGGTTTCTATTCCTTCCGCAACCACAATTTTATCAAGTCTATGAGCGAAAGAGATAACACTCTTTATCATCTCCCTGACCTCTAGACGGTCCAATCTATTAATAAAATACCTATCTATTTTAAGAATATCAAATGGAATCTCACTGATGGTTGTTAAAGAATTATAACCTGTCCCAAAATCATCCACAGATATTTTGTATCCTAACTTTCTCAAATACTTAAGAACTGATGTGAGTTTATCGCCCTCCTCACATAAGACTCTTTCAGTAAGTTCTATCTCAATATTAGTTCTTTCTAGATTGAAAGTTTCTATTAACTTCTCCGCCCACTCAATAAAATCTACATCAAGAAGTTCCCTTGCTGTAACGTTAAAAGAATAGTTTATCTTGATATCCTTACTTTCCCACTTGGATATCTGATTGAAGGCATGCTCTACAACAAAATGTGTTATATCTTTTATTAGGCCAATTTCTTCTGCTATTCTTATAAACACATTAGGGCCAACTGGTTTTCTGTTTCCTCTATTCCATCTAGATAGTATCTCAACGCCCTCAACACTATCGTCTTTTAAATTGATTTTGGGTTGGTAAACTAAAAATAATTCTTTTTCTTTTATTGCATCCGGTAAGGAAGCAGCAATTTCAAATGTCTCTTTTACTTCTTCTTCTATTTTGTCATTATAATAAAAGATTCCATACTCTCGCTCTTTCGCTTGCTCATAGGCTATTCTTGCCTTATCTAATATTTTGCTTGGACTCTCATTACCACCTAAATACTCATATACTCCAACTTTCATAGGTAGCCTTACTTCAAAATCATCTATTTTAAAATAAGTAGCGTATTTACTAATTAAATCTTCTATAAATCCAATGCTATTACACTCTGGATACTTTATTAATATGAATTCATCATCGCTATATGAGTATAATTCAAGGTTTTCATGCATTAATTTCAAATCTCTAATCAGTTGATTGATTAGTTTTTCTACAAGAGCAGGATCTACATATTTACCAATACTATCTATATTAATTAGCTTAATAGTAAAGACGGTAAATAATCGTCCCTTAGATATATTATTAGTTGCATCTATATAGAACTTGTTTCTATTGTATAAACCTGTAAAGGGATTAGTCAGGTCCTTCTCTCTAATTTCGCTATGTAATCTATCAATCTGGTCGAATACATGTCCCGAAAATGTAGCAACTATAGCAAAGACAACAAGCCTAACAACCCAATTAGTAGGGGTCTGCATAATTCCTTCCTCTACATTTAATGGCATTAGAGGACCTGCTAGTATTCCAAAAACGATAGCAGAGATTACCCCACCTCTTGTTCGCCAAAAGTATGTTGATAGAACAATTGGAATGTGAAACAATTGAGCAACTGATGTACGGCTACCACCTGTTACATACATTAAGTTTGTTATAAGTATCGCTATAATACCAACTAGTAACACTTTATACCTTTTAGGCCATTTTAAAATATTCTTCTGTAACTTGGTTCCTTCTATCATATATTGTCTCTCCTCCCTCTAAGGTAGGATTACTCCTTCAAACCTAATCTTTAAAAAGATTAAGATATGTAAAATATTTTCTCAACAAGATTCCTTATAAATGTCCTACATTTCTATTACTATTGATTATACCTTTTTTTGCTACTATAGCAATAAGAAAATCGAATTTAAGCAAAAATTGTCGGTCAATAGCTTATATAATAAGCTCCTTTTACTTTATATTATTAGTTCTTTTTTAGGGATTATATGGTACAATATACATGGAAAATGTAGTTAGAACATACTTAAAAGGAGGCACATAATTATGAATCAAGAGCTTTATTTCACCTTATCTAATAAAGTATCAATACCATCCATAGCGCTAGGGACTTGGCTATCTGAAAACGGCCCTGTAGCTACTAACGCAGTTACTGATGCCTTAAATGTTGGATATCGCCATATAGATACTGCTATGATGTATGGAAACGAAGAAAGTGTTGGTACAGCTGTAAAACAATCTAGTATACCTAGAAATGAGATTTTTATAACTACCAAGCTTAGTAATATAGTACGTGGTTATAAAGAAACTATAGAAGCCATAAACAAAAGTCTAAAATTACTACAAACAGACTATATTGATTTGATATTGATTCATTGGCCTAATCCTATTATGTTTAGAGATAACTGGAAGGAAGCAAATGCAGAATCTTGGAGAGCCTTTGAGGATATGTATAAGGAAGGTAAATTAAGGGCCATAGGAGTTAGTAATTTCGAACCCCACCATATAGAAGCATTGCTTGAAACTGCAACGATTGCACCAATGGTAAACCAAATAAGAATAAGCCCTGGTGATGAACCTTCTGAAATAATCGAATACTGCAAAGAAAAGAATATATTAGTTGAAGCCTATTCCCCTTTAGGTAAAGGAAAGTTAATGAACGATAAGGTTCTTACTGATTTGGCAGAAAAATACGGAAAAACTGTAGGCCAACTTATCTTAAGATGGCATTTACAAAAAGGCTACTTACCACTACCAAAGTCAGTTACACCAAGTAGAATAAAGGAAAATTATGAAGTGTTTGACTTTGTAATAGACCAAAATGATATGGACCTTATCTCTAAAGTAGAGAGTCCTTTTGACGGACCTATAATCCCAGATGAAATAACTTTCTAAAAAGAAGAGAGGGGGAAGTTCATATCCCCCTATCCTCTTAACTAAAACAGGATAGGGGGATATTATTATTAAACCCTCTATAAAAAGGCTTATCCTTAACCCTCAATTATCTTAATCTTCACCCTTCTTCTTCTAGGCCCATCAAACTCACAAAAGTAAATACCCTGCCAAGTTCCAAGGACTAGGTCACCATTTTCGATAATCACTGTAGATGATGACCCCATCAAGGATGCCTTAATATGAGCAGGTGAGTTTCCCTCAAAATGAATGTAATCCTTTCTATCAGGTGATACCTTGTCTAAACCTAGTAAGATATCACGGACTACGTCTGGGTCAGCATTTTCATTGATTGTAACTCCTGCTGTTGTGTGGGGAATAAAAATCACTGCTATACCGTCTCTTACGCCACTTTCTCTTACTTGCTTCCTTACTATTTCGGTTATATTTATCATTTGGTCTTTTTTCTGTGTTTGCACAATATGTTCCATATGCTATACCTCCATACATTATTATTGTAGTTTCTTCTTTTCTAGAAAGCCTCTCAAATTATGTATTCAGTATACTAATAAGTGTCTTACAATACCATATTAATCTTTACAAATAATCAATATAGCCAGTATCTCGGAGTAGTCAAAATACCCATTTCATTAATTTGATATTCATAAGACCACTTGTTTCCTTCTGTTCTCCAAATGTTTGGTCCGTACCATTCTTCTAAAGAATCTACATTGTGAACTGCACCAAAAGCATTAATTCTATTACCAAACAACTTCAATTTTATGGTGTGATCTCCTGGACTTATATAGCCACAGTCTAATGTATAAGGTGCTAGAGCAATATTTCCTTTTTCTTTATCATCGATAGCAACCTTAATTAAAGCTCCCTTATAATGGGATGTTTCTATGCACAAATTCCCTCCTGTACTTGTAAAAGGAACTTCGTAGATAAGATTACCAGCAACATGAACACCAAAATTACCAAGTAGGTACATCCATTCAACATTTGTTTTCGGTCCAAATGGTATCTCTATTTCTAATATATTTATACCCTTATGCAAATTAGGAAGCGATATCTTTTTTATTGATTTATCAACGTACCACCCAATTATATGATTATCAACCCTTTTATTGTTTAATTTAATTTTAACATTATTAGGATTTTCCAATGCCAACGCAGGTTCTACAACTTCTATCTCTGAATAAATCTCAAATTGTAGACCTAAAGTATTGTTAATATTATCTTTTTCTTTTATGGTCCAGGGCATGTCTAGAATATAAACATTATCTTCTTCTAGTATATAAGATGTTGGTTGAGCAAGATATTCTTTGTTTTTGGGAATTACATATGATATTTCTTTATACTCTAAGTTTTGGTCCTTACTATCTTCTAAGCATAAGAGTAAACTATCATGCTGTGAACAATAGTAAGTTATTTTAGTTTTATTATTTTTATAACTCGTCTTAATAGGATATACTTCTCCCTCTAGAGTATCATATACAGTTGCAGTAAATTTACCTTTTATATATATTTCCCATTCTTCTGTATATGTAATATGTTCATTCTTAGGTTTATTAACATGACAAATAAATAACCATTTCTTATTATTATCAATTCTCATTTGATAGAAAAGGTTATTTGCCCTTACACCTGTTTCTAATTGCTGAACTTTTGTTAAATCTCTACCATCTAGAACCTTGACATTAATATCAACATCTCTGTAAGGCTCTAAAACACCTAGTAAGTGACTCTTTGTGAAGGGTATTTGAATGCATTTTTTTGCTAGTTCAGCGACCTCCGTAGTTTCCTTAGCATCAAGATATGTTGGAATACTACCTAAAAATATAATATTTCCACCACTTTCCCTAAATGCCTTTAACTTTCTTAGGGTTGTTGTTCTAATAGTATGACATTCAGGAACTACAATAACATCATACTCCATTTGACCCATAACAAATTTTCCTTCTTTACTACTACTATCCTCACTTAAAAGTGATTCTGATATGAAGTCAAAATCAATTAATCCATATAATAGCCACTGAATTATGTTATTAAAATTCGTTTCAATATCTTGTCTAACAGCTGCAGTTTGTTGCTGATTTCCCCAATATAACCAATAAGATTCTATTGGGTGGATTACACCAACTCTAACATGGGGCCTGCCTCTAGTTAATGCAGTATTTAATCTAGCAAAATGGTTTTCAATATAGGAGTATTCTTTATACCAAGGAGATTGGTAACCAATACTTGCTGGATAGTCTCTTTTAGCTTCTCCTTCCATAGATAGCCAGGTCAAATGGGGAACCCTAACCGTTACTCCTAGAGCTGCTTGCCAATCACCTTGTAACTTATGATTACGGAAATCAAAAGCCCAACTAGTAACTCCATATAATTCACTCATTACCCCTTCTCTACCATATTGATGTGCTACACTCTGTGCTTGTTTTAAAGTTGAAAATTCCCTTCTGTCACAGAGTATGTCAACTCCAGGTAGTCCAAAGTTTTTAAGTGGCCTCATTACTTCACCTAGTGCGGATGTTTGGGAATGTAATGTACGCTCGCTCATCATGTGTCCTGTAAGATAAATATTGTGGTCTTTACACCAGTTGCCTATATTATCGCAAAAGGCCTTTGAAAACCTGTCACATACATGAAGATGATAATAGTACCTTATCTGTGATACCTTATTATCACTTCTTTCCCAAATAAGCTCTGGTAAATGCTCTAAAAGTGAAAGTCCATATGTGGCTTTGTATGTATCTTCAAAGTCATCTGTAAAGGGTAAAATGATTGGTTTCCTTTCAAAAGGATTGCTAAGCACTTGCTTATGACTAGTTTGAGGTTCATCTGTAAAAATAGCAGGTATAGTCTCTCCAAAATCATCCCTTAATAAGTCATAATATGTCTTATGAGTAAGTTCTATAAAGCGATCTATGGTTTTTTTATCAAGGGTATCAACATAAGCCTGATTATTAAACCAAGGGGTATTACCTTATACTTCAAGGTATGCCTTCCACATGTTGTTTTCTACAGTTGTACTATTATCTACTTGTTTATATTTTAATAACCTACCATTTGAATCTAAGTCAACTTGATAGGTTCCAAGAAGTTTTCTATCATTACTTCTTACCGCTTGGGCTGCTGCCATATAAGTTTCATTACTATTTACCTTTGAATAATTAGCTGGTTCAATAACCAGGAACCTAAGTCTATAATCTAAATTCTCAGTCACAAATCCACCAGCTGTTCCTGATGGCCATCTATCTTCATCATAGAGCCAACAAAGCATACTCTCATCTTTTGCTTTATCAACACACCCCTTTACAATGGAAAGATATTCATCTCCTAGGTAATCTGTATCTAATCCAACTCGGCAATGAATGTGAAAACCACCCATTCCCATTTCCTTAAACTGACTAATCTGTTCTAATAGTTGATTAGGGTCTAACTTGCAATTCCATGCCCAAAATGGAGCAGCACGATATTCACTCGTTGGATTCTTAAAAAGTTTAATATCCAATTGTGGTGTTAAGGATTTCCTATATAACATATGTTCTCTCCTTTAATATTTTATTTCTATTTTTTATTTATTCAGTAATCCGAATTTTAATAAAGTTCCCTATATAAAGAATGAAAGCAGATAGATATCTGCTTTCATTCTTTATATAGCAACACTTAAGTTAGAGACAACTAATTATTTAGATAGTCCCGTACCAATGCTCTTAACTGATTTAATTTATTTAGCGACTCAGAGCTTGTACTACCAACCGAAGAATAGTATACTTTCAATTTTGGCTCTGTACCTGAAGGTCTTATAGCAAACCAAGACTTGTCTTTAAAAAAGATTTTAATTACATTAGATTTCGGTAGGTCAATCATTTCTTTATGGTTTGTCTTAATGAATAATCTTTCCTGATAATTGTAATCTTCTATCACGTCGATATCTTTAAAGCAAGTAAGTAATGATTCTAGTTTTCTAAACTTATTCATTATACTTCTTATTTTATTATTTCCTTCTATTCCTTCAAACTTATAACTTTCTTGGTAATCTGAGTAAAAGCCATATTTTCTATAAATATTATTTAACTCGTCTAATAAGGTAAGCCTTTTATTTTTATAGTAGGCTGCCATTTCTACAATTAACATCGTAGCAATTACTGCATCCTTATCTCTTACGAAAGTACCAGCAAGGTAACCGTAACTTTCTTCATAGCCAAGGACAAAATTATTGGAACCCGTAGATTCAAACTCCTTAATCTTTTCCCCGATATATTTGAATCCTGTTAGTGTTTCAATAACACACAGTCCATAGGACTTAGCTATCTTGGCACCTAAATCTGATGTTACTATAGTTTTTATTACTGTATCTTGGGGTTTAATATCTTCCATATGGCTTATAATATAATTTGTTAGTAATGCACCAATTTGGTTTCCTGTTAGAAGAATATATTCTCCTTCTAGGTTTCTAACAGCGACTCCTACCCTATCACAATCTGAGTCAGTACCAAGTACAATATCTGCATTAACTTTTTTAGCATATTCAATAGCTAGATGGAGGGCATCTCTCTCTTCAGGGTTAGGTGACTTCACAGTTGGAAAATCTCCATCTGGCTTCTCTTGAGATTCAACTATAAGTAAGTTTGGTGTTAGTATATAACTATGGACACGGAAAGTTGAACATTCTATAATATAACAAAGGAGTGTTCAATCATGGCAAAAAAGCAAAAATCCTATACACCAGAATTCAAGCAGCAGATTGTAGACC
>JAAYRG010000232.1 GCA_012518885.1 Clostridiales bacterium
AAGGCTTCAATTGGATGCATTTTGGCAGCCTTTCTTGCTGGATAAATGCCAAATAAAACTCCTATAATAACAGAAAAGCCAACTGCAACACCTACTACCTCTTTAGATAGGGAGAAGGTTACCATTCCGTCTGCTAAGTTAGACGCAATACTTAGGATAATTCCAGATATAATAACACCTATAATGCATCCAATAAGACTAATAACCAAAGCTTCTATAAGAAACTGAGTCATAATACTGCTTTGCTGGGCACCAATTGCCTTTCTAATTCCAATTTCTCTTGTTCGTTCAGTTACAGTCACTAGCATTATATTCATAATACCTATACCACCTACAAGTAGAGATATAGCTGCAATTCCTCCCAAAAGCAGGGATAGCATACCTGTAATAGTGCTCATGGTATCTAATAGGGTCGACTGGTTAAAGATAAAAAAAGCATCCTCATCTTGATTAAACCTTTTCATCATCACGGAAGTAAGCACTTCTTCAGCCTTATCCATGCTAGTTGGGTCTGATGAATTAGCATAGAAGGTATTAACACTTAAAGGCGAGTCCGATATACGAATAACAACCGTATAAGGAACATAAATAGTAAGACTTGTATTCATAACACTCATTAGCGAAGTGTCTTCTTCAAGAACCCCTACAATAAGAAAGTCACGCCCATCTAGGGATAGCTTTTCTCCAACTACATCAGGCCTTCCAAACAAATCCTCAGCCGCTTCCTTACTTAGTACAGCCACATAAGAGCTATTATCTACATCTGTTGTCCTAAGAAATCTTCCGTACTCCATATTTAATCCTCTAATTTCACCATATTCTGGTGTGGTTCCATAAAGGGTTGCTAATTCGTTTGTATGTCCATTCTTAGCAGTTACCATAGCTTGACCCATTGGTGCAACAGCCCCAATCGCTTCATTAGCCCTAATATCATCTAGGTCACTTAGCTTTAAGGGGTTACCCTTATCATCACCAATAGATACCGTAAACATATTGGTACCAAGACTAGAAACTTGATCAGTTATTGAATCTGAAGTACTGCTTACCAATGATACTAAAACCACAAGAGCTATGACTCCTATTATAATTCCTAGCATAGTAAGAAAAGAGCGCATCTTATTAGATATAATTGATTCAAGAGCCATTTTTATTGATTGAAATATCATGCCCTAGCCTCCTCTCTTACACGGCCATCAAGTATATGGACCCTTCTTTGTGCTTGTTCTGCAACATGATTGTCATGGGTAATAAGGACTATAGTATTTCCGTTTTCATGAATTTCATGGAATAGGGTCATAATTTCTACTCCTGTTTTTGAATCCAAATTACCAGTAGGCTCATCTGCTAATACAATAGAAGGGTTTGTAACTAAGGCCCTTGCAATTGCAACACGTTGTTGCTGTCCACCTGATAACTCACTTGGCCTATGATTTCTACGTTCGTATAGTTCTACTTTTTGAAGGGCATATGCAATCCTTTCTTTTCGTTCATTTATGCCTACCCCTTGATATATTAAGGGTAATTCCACGTTGGCCCAGGCAGTAAGTCTTGAAATCAAGTTAAAACCTTGAAAAACAAAGCCTATCTTATAATTTCTTATTATTGCAAGTTCATTTTCAGAGTATTTTTCAATAGGTTGCCCATCTAAAATATATTGGCCACTATCAGCAACGTCCAAACAGCCAATTATGTTCATAAGGGTAGACTTACCACTTCCTGACGGTCCAATAACACTTACAAATTCACCCTGTTCTATATGCAAGGAAGCCCGGTCTAGAGCCCTAACTTCCTGGCCTCCGACATGATATATTTTTGATACATCGCTTAATCTTATCATTTATTACACCTCTACTTAATTACCCTTACCATCAATCGGCTTATCAAGTTCATCACCAGGGGCATGTTCATCACTATTAGGGATGTCTAGTCCTCTTCTACCACCTTGTTCCATTCTCATCTGGAAGAGCTCATTACTTGTTATATAATAATAAACTGTATCATCTTCCGATAAACCACTAGTAATTTCAACAAACTCACCATCAGATATACCTGTGGTAACATCAACCTCTTTAGTTAATTCTCCAGTTTCATTGTCTTGCTGAGTATATACATAAACGCGACTAGAACTCTCCTGTAAAGCTACAATAGGAATAAGGAGAATGTTATTCTTTTCTTCTACGAGAATTGTAGCTCTTGCATTCATTCCCACTCTCATAGAATCATCTTTTTTCATTAGTACTTCTACCTTATATTTAGCAACACCACCTGAAGAGTTTGCAGTGTCTGCTATATTAGTTATCTCTCCTGTAAAGGTCTTACCTGCAATAGCATCAAATTCAACTTCAACGCTCATCCCCTTTTCAATAGATAAAATATCCAACTCATCTACACTTATAGCCAAAACAACATTCTCAGTTGGAGCTATACTAAATGCTGATACCATATTACTTGATGATGATTGCGTACTTGCAAGACTCATAGATGTGTTAGAAGATGTGGCCAAATCATAATTATTAGTTGAATCTACAATACTACTTGTTTCACTAGCACTAGTAGCCTTGCCTTCTTCAATATAAATAGCCTGTATTACTCCATTAGCACTTGATACAAGAGAATTTGACTTTAAAAGTTCAAGTAATTTATTAAGCTTATCTACTAATTCTTCTCTTTCATCTATAAGTTCTAAGTAGTCAGTAGATACAGGGATATCTTCTATAGTTACTAGTGTTTTTGTACTAGATACTTTTTCGTTTTCTGATACATGAATCTTTTGCACTTTACCGTAGGTAGCTATAATATTAAGAGGCTGAGAAATATAAGCTTGGCCTGTACCTAGTACTTGGTCATCCTTATTATATATAGTCACTACTTCATCTAGCTTAGGACCATTATCAGTAAAGGTAACTGTATATTCTCCATTACTTTCACTTGCTACAAGTCCATCAAGTGATTTACCATCTTCTAGCACAATTGTCACTTCATCTTCTATATCTATAGAATAACTCGATTCAAAGTCTACAGCCATTTTACCATTAATAGATAAAACCATAAGGGCACCCTTATTATTATAAACATCAATCACCTTGTCTTCTTTACTAGCATATACCTTCTTAACTCGCCCCTCTATGTTTGATATTATCTTCTCAGTCTTTGGTGCTTCTTTTTTAAGATTGATTTGCTTATCTATATCTATTATTTGACTCTTTACAGACTCTATCTCTCTTTGCAATGAAATAGGGTCTAGTTTTGCTAATATGTCACCTTCTTCTACAAGGTCACCACTATCTACTAAAACTTCCTCGACAAGGATATTCGAGGGAATTTCAATATCAATGGCCTCTTGGTACTCTATATTACCACTTCCTACTACAGTTACTGAAAGGCTTCCAACCCTTGCCTTAGCAGAACGAGTATTAAACTCCTTATCTTTATTTCTTGGCATAAGAGCATATGTAATCAGTAGGATTACAAAGATGCCACCTATGATTATTGGTCTTATTAATCTTCTTTTACCTTTAACATCTTTATTGTTAACCACTTTGGTTCCTCCTTAGTTATATATTAATAAATAGATTTTAGTTTACATATAATATATAAATATTTTGTGTTTATTACGTGAATATTATTAGAAAAATTTACATATTGCAAGATCTATAACAAGATTTGAGAGAAATTATAAAAAAGTGTCTTCGACACTTCAACACCCCTGCCCCTCAATCTTGAGGGGAATAGGGGCTTTATTTTTTGGTTACTTTGATTCATAATGGTATTATGAATATTTTAAAAGAGATTTTTAA
>JAAYRG010000233.1 GCA_012518885.1 Clostridiales bacterium
GTCAAAATGACAACCTAACTATATAGAGTATAGTTAGATTGATAGAGTTAGATTTATATTAGGAAAAAAACAAAAGGTGCTTCACTTTTTTAAGTAGGATATAAGCTGAAACGGTGATTTACCGTATCCCTATGTGTTAGGATAGTTGTCGTAAGGTAAAAATAAGATATAATAGAATTACGACAAATAACCTAAGGAGAAAAACTATGACTAAAAACAATTCAAAAAGAACATATACAAAAGAATTTAAAGATTCTATTCTAAAAAGATTAGATTCCCCAACAAATGAGACCGTATCTTCTCTAGGAGAAGAATTTAATATATCTAAATCAACTATATACCAATGGGTAAGAACAAACAATAAAAAACAAAGGAATAATCCAATTAATTTAAAATCTAAAAGCAACTGGTCATCACAAGATAAATTTCATGTAGTACTTGAAACTGCTACTCTTTCTGAAAATGAGTTAGCTGAATACTGTAGAAGAAAGGGTATCTATTTAGAGGAAATTAAAGCTTGGAAAGAGCAATGTTTAAATGCTAATATAGTTTCTATAAAAGAGGATTCTGAGAAACTTAAAAGTAATTTAAAAGAGGAGCAAAAAAAGAATAAAGAGCTTCAAAGAGAACTTAGAAGAAAAGAAAAAGCACTTGCTGAAACTGCAGCACTGTTGGTATTAAGAAAAAAGGCCCAAGCGATTTGGGGGGACGAAGAGGAAGAATGATCAGTACCCAAAATCGCATTATAGCAGTGGAACTGATCAACGAAGCAAGAGATAATGGTGCTAGGTTAATACCAGCATGCAAAGTATTAAGTATTACGGATAGAACTTATCAAAGATGGACTAAAGAAGGAGATATAAAAGAAGATCAAAGACCTTTAATTAAAAGACCACGACCTAAAAACAAGATAACTGAGGAAGAACGTACTGAAATAGTTGAAATTGTTAATAAGCCTGAATATGCTGATTTAGTGCCTTCACACATAGTTCCAAAACTTGCAACGGAAGGTAAATATATAGCATCAGAATCAACATTTTATAGGGTTTTAAGGGAAGAAAAACTGGATACTCATCGTTCTAGAGCTAAAGTATCAGTAAAAAGAGATCCAGTAACTCATGTAGCGACATCTCCAAATCAAGTATGGACCTGGGATATTACTTGGTTAAATGCTTCTGTTAAAGGACAGTATTACAAGCTATATTTGATATTAGATATGTTTAGTAGGTTAATAGTTGGCCATGAAGTTTGGAAAGAAGAAAAAGCACAACATGCTGAATATTTAATAAGAAAAACAACATTAGCACAGGGAATAGCTGGAAGACCATTAGTTTTGCATTCAGATAATGGAAGTCCTATGAAAGCGGCTACTTTTCAAGCCACATTAGAAAAACTAGGAGTACAAAGTTCATTTTCAAGACCAAGAGTAAGCAACGATAATCCCTATTCAGAATCTCTATTTAAAACCATGAAATACAGACCTGGGTATCCTTTTAAAGGTTTTTCAAGCTTAGAAGAATCTAGAGTATGGGTAGATAAATTTGTTAAATGGTACAATTATGAACACTTACACAGTGGGATTAACTTTCTTTCACCTTATCAAAGGCATTTTGGATTAGATAAAGAGATAATGGAAAAACGAATTAAAACTTATGAAGAGGCAAAATTAAGAAATCCAGAAAGATGGTCGGGAGAAATTAGAGATTGGTCATTACCAGAATATGTAACACTTAATCCTATGAGGGAAGATGAAGTTCAGAAAATTATTAAATCCAGGAATTAATGAAATAAATTTATAGCTAAATCCGACAACTTACTTGACAAACACCGGTATTAGGTTAGAATGGAGTAAGAATGTTATGACAGGACTTTTGTTTTGAGGTAGTTATAAAGTAAATCATTATACTTGATATCATTCGTACA
>JAAYRG010000234.1 GCA_012518885.1 Clostridiales bacterium
CCAGTCCTATCATTAACTAGTTTTATACTTGTAGCCTTTAATGCCTCATCCTTACTCTTAACAGAGCTAACATCGCTCTTTACCACTAATGATACCGGGTCATGTACTGTAATAGACTTAGTTCCTATATTACCATAAGCATCTGCAACACTATAGCTTATTTTATAAGACCAAGTATTAATTGTCCCAACCTCTATTTTTACCTTTTCCTTATCAAGGGCACTAGTATCTCCCTTATCAGTAACCGTTATAATATCCTTTGCATACTTCTTAAGTGCTGCCTCATCCTTACCTATAGTCTTAGGTATTATACTATTGTTATCTACACTAAATATTATCTCTGGTCCTGTAGTATCCACTACATTATAAGTTACAGTCTCAGTAGCTGACTTTCCAATGGCATCTTTAACTGAGTATGTTACTTCGTATGCACCAACTTTATTAGGGTCTACACTACCACTTACTTGGAGCATGTCATTAATCTTGTTACCTGCTGTATCAAAGGCTTCAACCCCACCCTTAATATCAAAGTTAGAACCTCGCTCAATTGTGGTATTAGCTACAACCTTGATTGATGGTTGTTTAGTCTTCCATGGATTTTTTGGATCTGGGTCTGTTGGGTCCCAACCTGTAGTATTTCTACCATTGCTAAGTGGCAGCTTAACAGCAGTTGGTTTACCTAAAGGCCCTGGATTGCTGTCATTATATATCTCTACAGTAGTTCCTATTGGACAATTGTCAAATATCCACTTTGCATCTAGAACAGTAAGCCTTACACATCCTGCCGAAGCAGTTGTTCCAAGTTGATTGTAATACCTATATCTAACAGCATCCTTACTCTTTGCTACCATAGGAACAGAGTGGAATAAGATACTACCATGTATTCTTGTAGAATACTGTCCCCACACTCCTCCATTAAGTAACTTCCAAGTATACTTAACCTTAGTATTAAACTTACCTAGTGGTGTAGCATTACCTGTAGAGGCCACCATAGCCCTTACTGGAACAGTATAATTATCATTATCATCTAATCCGTATACTGTTACCGTATTCATACGTTTGTTGATTTTAATATAGTAAGGATTCTTTTTAGGCTTACTAGTTTCAGTTTCATCAGTTTCTCCCTCGGTCTCTTCAGTAGATTCCTCAGTTTCTTCATAAACTTCGTCCTCTTCATAGTCAGGGACAGTCTCTAGCTCTTCTTCAGCCACCCTGGACTCTTCTGGCAAGGTCTCTTCATCCTGGTCCTTTGCTTCGCTTGATTCAACTTCACTAGAGTCTTCTATACTTTCAACAGTCTCATTACCAATACTTGATGGCTTAGACTTAGTAAGATATGAACCAGCAAATACTACTCCGCCTACAATTAAAGCCATAGCAAAAGCTACTATAGGATAAAATACGAACTTGTTGCTGTTTATGAGTCTTATAAATTTCTCAAGATTTTTCTTCATGTTAGTCTCTTATTCCTTTCCCCTTTTACTCAATATATTACTACTATCAACATATATCTATAAATCTATTCTTTTAGAACTTAATTTTCCTTTACCTGTAATTCTTTCCACTTATTATATCATCCAAAGTCATTTTTGTTAAGCACATATCATTAATTAACATAAACTTAATATATTTATATTAAGAATAAGTGTTAAGGTGAAATATTGGAACTTTTTACGAATTTTATATTTAAATATGGCCTAATAGCTATTTTTTTAGTTATCACTATTGAATATGCTTGCTTTCCTATTTCAAGCGAAATAGTCCTTCCTTTTTCAGGGGCAGTTGCATCTATCTCTCAAATTAATTTTATTAGCGTCCTTATAGTTAGTGTCGTTGGTGGCCTAATCGGAACTAGCTTTTGTTACTGGGTTGGTAGGTTTGGTGGAAAAGCAATTCTAAGCAGAATAACTAGCAAATACCCTAAGTCAAAAAAGGGTATAGATGCATCTGTAAATAGATTTAATCAATATGGCAAATATGCTGTATTGTTTGGAAGGCTTATTCCCCTTATCCGTACATATATTGGTTTTATAGCAGGTGCATATAGTATGCCCTACCCCCTGTTTTTTATTTCTTCTTCAATTGGGATTACCCTATGGAATACACTACTTATTGGTCTTGGTTACTATTTAAGGGAAAAATGGCATATAGTAAGCGATTTATACACTAGGTACAAGGCCATTATCTTGCCACTCTTTATCCTACTTGTCCTATATTTAATAGTTAAATTTAGAAGAAAATGAATTGTTTCTAGGTCTTGTTCATATAATTACGTAAACATGATTTTATGGAGTGATTATAATAAATGATATGGCATTCTCTTTCAAAAGATAGTGCTCTTTGGAAATTAAACTCTTTGGCTGATAAGGGTTTATCAAATAAAGATGTTAAGGAAAGGCTAAAAAGCCATGGATATAATATCCTAAGTTCAAAGAAAAAGAAAAACATCCTCATTAGGTTTTTGGAACAATTTAAGGATTTCATGATTATTACCCTAATAGTAGCTGCTATTATACAGCTACTAGTATCTTATTTACACCACGAATTAGATTTTGTAGAACCTTCTATAATTATCTTGATTGTTGTATTGAATGCTATACTAGGAGTCTTTCAAGAAGCAAAAGCCGAAAAATCTCTCGAAGCTCTTAAAGAATTAAGCGCCCCCCATGCTCATGTCCTTAGGGAGGGTAAAAAAGTTGAAATAGATGCAAAGGAACTAGTCCCTGGTGATATTATATTTCTTGAAGCAGGCAACTATGTTCCTGCAGATGCAAGGCTCCTTACTAGCATAAATCTAAAAGTAGATGAGTCATCACTTACAGGCGAATCCCATCCTGTAGAAAAGAATGCAGATAAGATCCTTCCTGAGGATACTCTCCTTGGAGACCGTATTAATATGGTAATGGCCACTGGCATGGTTACATATGGAAGAGGGACTGCCGTAGTAACAGAAACTGGCATGAATACAGAAGTTGGTAGAATCGCCAAGTTAATAATGAGCGATGAGGCTCCCCTTACCCCCCTTCAAAAGCGTCTTGATAAAACTGGCAAAATTCTAAGTATATCTGCCCTACTTATTTGTATAGTAATATTTATAATTGGCACCATGCAAAATAGGCCGATTTTTGATATGTTTATGACTTCTGTAAGCTTGGCAGTAGCCGCAATACCAGAAGGACTTCCAGCTATTGTAACAATTATGTTATCTATAGGGGTCCAAAAAATGGCCAAAAAAAATGCCGTTATAAGAAAGCTTCCAGCTGTTGAAACACTAGGAAGCGCTACCGTTATCTGTTCAGATAAAACTGGAACCCTAACCCAAAACAAAATGACAATGACAGAAATATGTTCTTATAAGGGTAAAGAAAAGGTTGATTCAGAGTTTGGGCATATGTTATTAACTTATAGCTCCATGTGTAATAACTCAAACCTAGAAACATCTAAAAGGCAAGGGTGGGGGGGCAAGAAAAGGAAGTCAAAAAAAGCCCCAATAATAAGTGGTGACCCTACTGAAAATGCCCTTGTAATGGCTGCCTACCATGAAAATATCAACAAAAACGATTTAGATATGCTTTATCCTCGCATATATGAAATTCCATTCGACAGTAGTAGAAAACAAATGACTACCCTCCATAGATTACAAAACGGGAATTACCTAAGCATTACTAAAGGAGCCACAGACCTTGTTCTTAGCCAGTGCAAATACATATACCAAAAGGGTAGACCAGTGCCAATTACTAGTTCACTAAGAAGGCAAATAGAAAAGCAAAACACTGATATGTCATCTCGTGCCCTTAGGGTAATTGCTGTTACATATAAGGAATACAGTCCTAATGATATGGACAAAATCGCTAGAATGAGTGAAGCCAAAAAAAACAAAGAACTTGAATCTGACCTAATATTTTTAGGTCTTGCAGGTATGATAGACCCTCCAAGGCCAGAAGTTAAAGATGCTGTTCTAACTTGTAAAATGGCTGGAATTAAGCCTATTATGATTACTGGAGACCATATTTTAACAGCTTGTGCAATTGCAAGAGATATAGGAATAATGTCTAAATATGACTCTGATGATGCTGCCATATCAGGTGCTGACCTTAACAAGATGGATGAGATGACCTTAATTTCTAATATAGATAAATATAAAGTTTTTGCTAGGGTTACCCCCCAACATAAGGTTGATATTGTAAAAGCCTTTCAAGCTAATGGAGAGGTAGTTGCTATGACCGGTGATGGGGTAAATGATGCACCAGCCCTAAATACAGCAGATATAGGATGTGCTATGGGGATTTCTGGTACTGATGTTGCTAAGAATGCAGCAGACATGGTCTTAACTGATGATAACTTTGCTACAATTGTCTCTGCCATAAAAGAAGGTAGGGGAATTTACGCTAATATTAAAAAAGCAATTCATTTCCTACTCTCTTGTAATATTGGGGAGTTAATGACTATATTTGTTGCAATAATACTTAACCTTCCATCTCCCTTAAAGTCAATCCAACTACTTTGGGTTAATCTTGTTACAGACTCTCTACCAGCAATATCTCTAGCTGTAGACCCACCTGATAGGGATATAATGAAGAAGGAACCAATATCACCAAAGAAGGGAATCTTTGCAGATGGACTTGGCATTAAAATCCTATTTGAAGGCATGCTAATAGGAGCCCTTAGCTTAAGTGCCTATATTATTGGAATCAGATTATATGATGCAAGTTCTATAGGCCTTCCCTTCTTTGGAGGAGAAAGTACTATCTCTCTTGCCAAGAAGGTTGAACCAGCAATTGGTAGAACTATGGCCTTTTGCGTATTAAGTATATCTCAGTTGTTTCATTCCTTTAATATGCGTAGCGACCATTCTATTAGGAAAATTGGGCTATTTACTAATCCTCAGCTAGTAATATCATTTGTTATATGCATCCTTCTACAAATAGCTGTAATTCAGGTAAAGGCCCTTGCAAGTCTGTTTAGTGTTGTACCCCTAAACCTTGCCCAGTGGTCTATTGTCCTAGTTCTTGCCTTCATGCCTATAGTAATTGTAGAACTCCAAAAGTCCTTTAATGAAAACTAATAAAAAGGCAGGGACATATAAGTCCCTGCCTAATATATTAATGTATTAATATGTTATTGGAAAAATTACTTTCCAACTTTAAATGCTTTTATTCCTGGATAAACAGCTGCATCTCCAAGTAATTGTTCAATCTTTAATAGACGGTTGTATTTTGCAACACGGTCACTTCTTGAAGGAGCTCCAGTTTTAATTTGGCCAGCGTTAGTTGCTACTGCGATATCTGCAATAGTAACGTCTTCTGTTTCACCAGATCTATGGGATACAACAGCAGTCCAGCCAGTATTCTTAGCCATTTCGATAGCTTCTAAAGTTTCTGTTAAAGTACCGATTTGGTTAACTTTAATTAAGATAGAGTTAGCTGCTCCCATATCAATACCTTTTTCAAGTCTTTCAGTGTTTGTAACAAATAAGTCGTCACCAACTAATTGTACTCTATCTCCAAGACGGTCAACAAGTTTTACCCAACCTTCGAAGTCTTCTTCAGCAAGTCCGTCTTCGATAGAAATAATAGGATATCTATTAACTAAGTCTTCTAGATAGTCGATCATTTCTTCTGCAGTTTTGAATTCGTCAGCTTTCCAGAAGTAGTAATCTCCTTCTCTACCAACTTTAATAGCTTCTTCATACATTTCAGTTGAAGCTACGTCAAGAGCAATTCTAAAGTCGTCAGATACATTGTATCCAGCTTTTTCAATTGCCTTAACAATATATTCTAATGCTTGTTCATCACTATCAAACTTAGGAGCAAAACCACCTTCGTCACCTACAGCTGTAACATAACCATCTTTAGAAAGTAAGCTCTTAAGAGTATGGAATACTGTAGTACACCATTCTAATGCTTCTGAGAATGTTTTAGCTCCAACAGGCATAATCATAAACTCTTGAATATTTAAACTTGAGTCTGCATGCTTTCCACCATTAATAATGTTCATCATTGGAACTGGAAGAGTTTTTGCATTAACTCCACCAAGATATTGGTAAAGTGGAAGTTCTAAAGAATCAGCTGCTGCTTTTGCAACTGCTAAAGAAACACCAAGGATAGCGTTAGCTCCTAATTTACCTTTATTATGAGTGCCATCTAACTCAATCATTTTCTTGTCAATTTCTACTTGATTTAATGCATTCATTCCTACGATTGCATCAGCGATTACTGTATTAACGTTTTCTACAGCCTTTAATACACCTTTTCCTAAGTAACGGCTCTTGTCACCATCTCTTAGTTCTACTGCTTCAAATGCTCCTGTAGATGCTCCAGAAGGAACTGCTGCTACTCCTACACTACCATCTGCTAAAACTACCTCTACTTCAACAGTTGGAGTACCTCTAGAGTCTAGGATTTCTCTTCCTACTACTTTCTCAATATCAAAATATGTGCTCATATAAATCTCCTTTCGTTTTTGCCTATCATTTGCTATAAATTTAATTTAGTATGAACATTTGACAATTTAATATTCATTCCACAACCAGATTATACCACACTAAACTAGCTATTTAAAGCCTAAAAAAACAAGCTAATTGTTTTTTGTTAAAATTTTAGCATAAAATATAAAATTACACAATTTTACAATTAGTGAGAATATTTTTATATGTCTTGCAATATTTTCAGAATTATTGTTTACTTTTTGGTTATTTTATGGTACAATTAAGTCGATGGAATAAGTGGTATTATACCAACCATACAATAATTCTTGCTTAATGCCTATTTATTAGTAAACC
>JAAYRG010000235.1 GCA_012518885.1 Clostridiales bacterium
AAATGAATGATACTAAAGATGGATTTAAATACAGACAACTTCATATAGAAGACTATCTGCAAATGGTATCTGCGGAACAGAAAGAGTATGCAGAAGTGTATGCCCATCAGAAGATATCTGAAAACAATGTCATCATCATAGACTTTCAGACGAACGATCTAATGGAAAAGATTTTACACAAAGACAATCTAAACATGGCTTATAAGAAAGTAAAATCTAATAAAGGAGCTGGAGGTGTCGATGGGATGAGTGTAGATGAACTTTTACCGTATCTTAGAGAAAACCAAGAGCAACTTATCCAAAAGATAATGAAAGGGAAGTATAAACCCAATCCAGTTCGTAGGGTAGAAATACCCAAAGAAGAAAAGGGTAAAGTTAGGAAACTAGGAATACCAACAGTAGTCGACCGATTAATACAACAGGCAATTGCACAGGTATTATCACCGATATATGAAGACCAGTTTTCTGACAATAGTTATGGCTTTAGACCAAAACGTGGTGCACACGATGCACTAAAGCAATGCCAAGAGAATGTAAATGATGGATATGTATACGTAGTTGATATGGATTTAGAGAAGTTCTTTGATACAGTGTGTCAAAGTAAACTGATTGAAATACTATCAAGAACCATCAAAGATGGCAAAGTAATCTCATTAATACACAAATATTTAAACGCAGGAGTAGTTGAGAGCGGACTGTTTGCAAAGACAGAAGTTGGAGTACCACAAGGTGGACCGCTTAGTCCGTTACTTGGAAATATAATGCTAAATGAATTAGATAAGGAACTAGAAAGCAGAGGGCATAGATTTGTGCGCTATGCAGACGATTGCATGATATTGTGTAAAAGCAAGAAAAGTGCGAAAAGAACCTTAGAAAATATCATTCCATTCATTGAAGAGAAACTATTCTTGAAAGTCAATCGAGAGAAAACATCGGTTGCACATATCAGCAAGGTTAAATATCTTGGATACGGTTTTTATAGATACAAGGGAAAATGTAGGTTTAGGGTTCATTCAAAGTCCAAAGAAAAGATGAAAAGCCGAATTAGGGAACTAACATCACGAAACAATGGATGGGGAAATGAATATAGAGCCTTAAAGCTAACACAATTCATCCGTGGTTGGATAAATTATTTTAAACTAACTGATATGAAGGGATTATTGAATGATACCGGGGAATGGCTTAGACGTAGAATACGTGCTATTTACTGGAAACAATGGAAAAGAGTCAGAACTAGATATAAGATATTTAGAAAATATAAATTACCAGAATGGAAAGTACACGAAATGGCGAATTGCCGAAAAGGAACTTGGCGAGCGTCAATAATGCTTAATAGTGTACTAACTAATAAAGAAATAGCCAGTCTAGGATATTTGTCCATGACTGACTATTATCTGAAAGTCTGTGAAAACTAAAGAACCGCCATGTACCGAACGGTATGCATGGTGGTGTGGGAGGTCGGTAGATAAAATAATTATCTACCTCCTACCCGATTTGTTGATAATTAATAAACAAGAGTGTATATTATACGTAAACGTTTACGTTGAGTTGCAACTATAAATTATACTAAATTCTTTACATGGTGATGCAGATGAGTAAAGGCAAAGTATCTTTAAAAGATATTGCTAAAAAGATTAATACAACCCCAGCAACAGTTTCAAGAGCTTTAAACAATAGGCCAGGAGTTAGCGAAGAACTAAGGAATAAAATAATTGAAGTAGCTAATGAAATGGGTTACGTTCCTAATGTTATGGCAAGAGAAATTAGAGCTGAAAAGCGTAATATTCTTGTTTTGTTTCCAGTAAAAGATTACAATGCAAGTTTTTACACTGACCTATTATGGAAGGGATATGAAAAAGGTAAATCCGAGCAGAGTATGCACGAGGTTGACTGGTATGAGTTTTATTTAGAGGGAGAAGACCTAACTCACTCCAATGAAATTAAGGCAGAAAAACTTCAAGAATACATTAATGCTGGAGTCAAGTTTGATGGTGTTATTATATATCAAGCAGGTTACCATAAACAATTATTTTCCCTTATAGAGAAGCTAGATAGAGAAAATGTTCCTATAATCGCTATTCATAAGACTATGGATGAGCTAAAATATACTTCTCTAATAACAGATGATTCTTATACAATAGGAAAACTTGCAGCTGAGATGTTACATAAGTTTGGTAAGAAACAAAAACAAATATTACTGGTTGAAAACTCAGAAGACGCACTTTTTGGTAAGGATGAAACTAGTCAAGGTTTTCAAGAAGAAATAACAAGATTATTTCCAGACATAATAATTAAGAAGATAGACCAATTTAGCCCTGATTTACTTGACTTTTCAACTTCAGTGCTTAATGACGAAAATACTACAGGTCTATTTGCTACAACAGCAAGAGCAGGAATATTTCTAAGCAAGCTAGTGGAGATTAATGAATGGCAAGATAGATTCTTCCTAATTACGACTGGTTTGAATTACAATTCAAAACAAGCCTTAAAAAAAGGAGTTGTAAAGTGTATTCTTGATAACCACCCAGAAAGAGAAGGTGTTGAGGCAGTAAGAGAGTTATTTAATATTTTAGTATTTAATAATGAACCAATTAAAGAAAAGAAAATACCCCTAAGGATACTTTTTGAATCAAATATAGATAATATTGATGGTAATTATGAATAATATATTCTTTATATAAAATCATATAAATTTTAAAACGTCATTTTATAAAACTAATAAATTATTAATTTCATTAAATATTATTATACACACTATTAAGCGCATTTTTAAAATTACATTATAAAAGATAAAACAAAAGGAGATAATGTTACGGCACAAGCTACTAAGGCAATGAATCAACAGGATAGGGATTACGTTAACAAAGTTAAGAATGCCCCTGCCTTTGGTATGAAAGATAAACTAGGTTACCTACTTG
>JAAYRG010000006.1 GCA_012518885.1 Clostridiales bacterium
GAAAGATTCTAAATCAAGGAATATACAAGTCCTCCAATAAGGCCAGAGCCAAGCATTACAACTATGGGGTTTAATCGCCACTTTCTTAAGATAAAGATACCCATAGTAAACAATAAGGCTGAAGTAATGTTTATACTTTGAGGGTCTGATGAGAAACCACCTTCTCCCCATATAGCCAAGATAAAAATTGTAAGTCCTGCTGATGCAATTAAGGCTACAATAGCAGGTCTTAGGCCTGATAGAATACCTTTAATAACAGTAAGTTCTTTATATTTATTATAAATCCATGCTAGGGTAAAAACAATAACTGCTGATGGTAATACACACCCCAGTGTAGCAACTATAGCTCCTGGGAGACCAGCTATTCTAATTCCAACAAAGGTGGCAGAATTAATAGCAATTGGTCCAGGAGTCATCTCAGCAATAGTTATAAGATCAGTAAATTCTGTTAATGTAAGCCATTGGTTTATATTAACTACTTGATTTTGAATTAGTGGTATTGCAGCCATCCCGCCACCAATACTAAACATCCCTATTTGCATAAAACTCCAAAAAAGTTCTAAAAGTATCATTTGCTATCACCACCTTTATTAGATTTATTTATATTAATTAACACTTTTGCAGCTCCGATAAGCCCACATATTAGTATGATAAACATGACATTTACTTTAAGGAAGAAGGTCGCAACAAAGGCACCAACCATAACAAGACTGGATATAATATCTTTATCTTTTATAACGCTTCCTCCAAGGTTTAATACCACATCTGCGATTACGGCCGCCACACCGGCCTGCATTCCTTTTAAGACTGCACTTATTATGCCGTTGTCTCTAAAAGCGCTATAGAATATTGAAATTATAGATATGGTAATAAAGGGTGGCAAGATTGTACCGAGTATTGTCATTAGGGCTCCGAATACTCCGGCTATCCTATAACCTAAGAGTATAGCAGCATTTACTGCGACCGCTCCTGGTGATGACTGAGCAATAGCCGCTAGATTTAACATTTCATCTTCTTCAATCCAATGTAAGTCATCAACAAATATTTTTTTCATTAGGGGTATAATTACGAATCCCCCTCCAAAGGTAAAGGCACTTAAATAAAAGGTGGAAGTAAATAGTTTTATATAGGTATGTTTATTGTGTTTCAAATCTTAGACCTCCTTCCCATTTATTATAAGGCTTGTACATCTATATGTAAAACAAAATTGAACATATAGAGTTTATACTTTTTTTAGTTGATTTAAACTCTCTAATGCAATATACTAGCCTCATGCCATCTTTGTTTATCTATTAACATGTTGCAGAGAGGCTTTATTATTTTTATTATACAACCCTAGTTATCAACATGAATGGTAGCAGGTTGGGTAAAACATAGTAGAGGTTGGATTATGGAGGTAAGACACAGAAAGTATTTATTAAGAATTCTAGTTTATATTATTGGATTACTCTTTTTAGCCTTTGGTGTTGCATTTTCTATTAATTCTGGATTAGGGGTTTCACCAGTTAACTCTTTACCCTATGTAATCAGTGTGATTACAGGAGTCGAGTTAGGGACTATGGTAATCATAGTTTTTTCGTTTTATATTTTTGTTCAAATATTAGTATTAAGAAGGCAATTTAAGTGGATTAACTTGACTCAATTAGTATTTGCTACTATCTTTGGCTACTTCACAAACTTTGCTAAAATGATTGTTGGAGATTTTGCAATTCCTACATATCCTGGTAAGTTAATAATGTTAGCAATCAGTATTGTTATTGTTGCTATAGGAATCTCTTTATATGTTGATGCAAGCTTAGTTAATATGCCCATGGAAGGTATGGTTGGCGCAATTAATGAAAAGATTTTTAAAAATAAAACATTTGCTGATGTTAAGGTTATTCTAGATACAACGGTTGTAATTATAGGGATTGGATTGTCACTAGTATTCTTAGGAGAGGTTGAAGGAATAAGAGAAGGGACAATTATATGTGCATTAGTAGTTGGTAAGTTAATGAAACCAATGCAAAAGAGAATTTATCCAATAGTAGAAAAGATATGTTTTTAGCGCAAAACTTCCTGATAGATTCTATCAGGAAGTTTTGCATTTTACTTCAATGACCTTATGTCCTAAGGCTGGCAAATCATAAATGATTATACCATTAATATGGTCTATTTTTTCATTACTTTCTATATCATAAGCAGATTCAGGATAGAACCTTGCTAAGTCTAGGCGTGTGTAAGCAGATTCTTTAGAACTCATATTGACAGATACAATCATAAGTTTATCTTTATTTAATCTTGCAAAGGCAAAACAAGACTTATGTTCATAAATTAATTCTAACTTACCACTAACAAATAAGGGTTCCCCTTGTCTTAAGGCAATCATTTTCTTATAAATCCCTAAAACTTCTATATCTTCATTACCCCAAGGATATGGTCGCCTATTAAAGGGGTCATTAAAGCCTTCCATACCAACTTCATCCCCGTAATATATACAAGGAACTCCAGGAAGTGTCATTAGAAGTAAGATGGCATTCTGTAGTCTTTTTTTAGCAAGGTCTAGAAGGTCCTTACTAAGTGTAAAGACAGCCTGCTTATCTTTAGAAAGATTAAGAGAACGACCACCACCCAAAACCGTTAGAATACGCATAGTATCATGAGTCGATAAAAAGTTAAGTGTAGTATATAGAGATTCTTTAGGATAATTTTCATATAGAGACATAAGCCTTCTAGCAAAGAATGTAGAATCAGTTTGTTCACAAGCAAAATCAATAATGGCATTTCTTAGAGGATAATTCATTACTGAGTCTAATTCTTTACCAAGTAAATATTCACGATGGACACCATAACTAACCTTGTTAGAAGCATCCTCCCATACTTCCCCGATTATGACAGCTTCAGGGTTATAATACTTTACTTTCTTCCTCATAATTTTAAGGAATTCACTTGGTAGTTCATCAGCCACATCTAGTCGCCAACCTGAAGCACCAAGCCTTAGCCACTTCTTAATAATAGCATTAGGAGCAGTGAGAATATATTCTAAAAAGGATGGCTCAAGTTCGTTAAGGTTGGGAAGGGTTTTAAATCCCCACCAACTATCATATTCATCGGGATGATTTATGAACTTATACCAAGGATAATAGGGGGATTCTTTTGACTGGTAAGCCCCTATAGTAGGGTACTTATTGTATTTATTAAAATACTTACTGTCACTACCAGTATGGCTAAAGGCACCATCTAGAATTATATTAATACCTAGTTTCTTGGCCTCCATGCATAGGTCTTTAAAAAGTTCTATATCTCCAAACATAGGATCAACTTCATCATAATCACCTACGTCATACTTATGGTTTGAATAAGCCTTAAATATGGGGTTAAGATATATTAAGGATATACCAAGTTCTTTAAGGTAGGGGAGTTTTTTAATAACACCATCAAGATTTCCACCAAAAAAATCATTGGCCAAATACTCTTTTCCAAATTGCTCTGCCTTATAGTAGGGAATATCTGTCCATTCTCTAGCTATAATATCATCACGTCCTGCCTTAAAGCTATCCATATCACCTCTATGGAACCTATCAGGGAATATCTGATAGGCAATAGCATTCTTGAACCAGTCAGGAGTTTTATAACCTTCTTTATAAACTGTAATTTGAAAACTTGGTGGAATACTATTATAGATTTGGCCAAGCCCACCTAGTTTGTCTAGATTGTTGCCGTAATAATAGGTATAGCCATTAATTTGAATAACAAAGTAATACCATATAAGACCTGGTTCTTTAGGAACAGTTATTTTAACTTCATATAGGCAACCTGTACCAACGGACTTACAGTAGTACATAGGGATAGTCTTTTCTTTTTCATCCTTAAAATGATAGATTAAGTTTACTGCATGGGGAATTCCATCTAACTTACAAAAAATCCTTAGTGTTACCTTACTTGAAGTTGAAACCGCTCCATAAGGGGAGCGGTATATATTGTTTTGAGAATTATGTTCTATTACCATTTTGTTTTCTCCAAATGCCAAATTAATTCATTATAGGTCTCTATAGTACGGTCACTAGAGAAGAATCCTGCGCAAGCAGTATTAAGTACAGCTTTACGCCACCACAAGTCTTCATCTAGGTAGTCCATGGCAACCTTTCTTTGCATTTCTACATATGGTCTAAAATCTCTAATAACCATATATGGGTCAGGGATTCCATAATCTCCGAATAATAATGATTGGTATATGTCTCTAAAGGCATTTTGGTTGTTTTCAACTAAGGGGCCATGAAGGAGTTGTTCAAGAACTTGATGGAGCTCATAATCAGATATATAAAGCTCTTTAACTTCATTAGAGCTATACTTATACCTTTCCTTGACTTCTTCTGCTCTTAGGCCAAAGATATAGATATTCTCTTCTCCTACTTCTTTGGTCATTTCCACATTGGCACCATCATAAGAACCAATAGTTAGGGCCCCATTTAGCATAAACTTCATGTTTCCTGTACCTGAGGCCTCCTTGCCGGCAGTTGATATTTGCTCAGATAAGTCGGCAGCAGGAATTAACATCTCAGCAATGCTCACATTGTAGTTTTCTAAAAATACTACTTTTAGTTTGTCATTTACCCTAGGATCATTATTAACTAGTTTTGCAATAGCATTGATTAGCTCGATAATGTTCTTTGCCCTAGTATATCCTGGGGCTGCCTTGGCAGCAAAGATAAAGGTTCTTGGTGTAAAGGCTTTGTCTGGATTTTCTATTATACGGTTATATAAGTATAAGATGTGTAGTCCATTAAGTAGCTGACGTTTGTATTCATGTAACCTTTTTGCTTGCACTATAAACATTGAGTCTAGATCAACTTCTATATTATTATGTTCTTTAATGTAGGCTGCTAATTTCCTTTTATTCTTTTGCCTAATGAACTTAAACTCACGTCTAAAGTCAGGGTCATTAGCATATGGTTTTAACTTTTCTAATTCCTTATAATTTATAAGCCAGTCGTTGCCAATTTTGCTGGTAATAAGACTAGATAATTGCGGATTACAATGGTCTATCCACCGCCTAAAGGTTATACCGTTGGTAATACCCATAAACTTTTCTGGTTTAATCCTTGCGTAATCTGCAAACAAATCATTAATTAAAATTTGTGAGTGGAGGCTAGATACACCATTAATGGCAAAACACGTTGCAAGACAAAGGTTGGGCATATTAACATGGTCGTTTGATAAGATTGCCATATACTCATGTTTTTGCCTATCGTTAGGGTAGATTCTATTTAACTTCTCCATTAACCTTTGGTTTATCTCTTTTATAATAGAAAAAATTCTTGGTAGTAATGGTTGTAATAAGTATATAGGCCAACTTTCCAGGGCCTCGCTCATTACGGTATGGTTGGTAAAGGCAAATGTATTAGTTACAATATCCCAGGTTTCATCCCACTCCAACTCTTCTTCGTCTAATAGAATTCTCATCATTTCTGGAATTGCAAGGGTTGGATGGGTATCGTTTATATGAATGACTACCTTATCTGGTAATTTTGCAAAGTCAGAACCATATTTTTTTTTAAATTCCTTGATAATCCACTGTATGGTGGCAGAAGATAGAAAATATTCTTGCTTTAGCCTAAGTTTCTTGCCTTCTGGATTATTGTCTTCAGGATATAGGACCTTTGAAACAAGTTCATCATCTTCTCTATCTACAATTGATTCTAGATAGAGTCCCTTATTGAACTTGGCCATATTTAGCCTTTCCATAGACTGGGCCTGCCATAAACGTAAGTAGTTAACTCGCTTTGACTTATAGCCACTAACAGGAAAGTCATAAGGAATAGCATTGATTATTCTAGGGTTATGGTGGATTACTTTTAATTTACCATTAACCCAGATGTTTTCAATTTCACCACCAAAGGAGACTTGGATTTTTTCATCTGTTCTTTTTACTTCCCAAATGTTACCATTTTCTAACCACCAGTCAGGGATTTCCTCTTGCTTACCGTCCTTAATAATCTGCTTAAATAGGCCATATTCATACCTTATTGTGCAGCCTATTGCAGGATACTCTAGGGTAGTAAGGGAGTCCAAAAAACATGCAGCAAGTCTTCCAAGGCCTCCATTACCTAGCCCTGCATCAGGTTCAATTTGAATTATTTCATCAATATATACTCCAAGTTCTCCAAGGACTTTCTTAAAATTATCAGATTGCATTAGGTTAAGAATATTGTTAGCAAGAGACCTTCCCATTAGGAATTCCATTGATATATAATAGACCTTCTTACTAGCATCTTCCTTATCCTTTTTATTAGTAGCAGCCATTCTATGTAAGAGTTCATCTTTAACAACTAGGGCAGAGGCCTGGTATATAAGTTCAGGGCCAGCATCTTCTAGGTTCTTTCCAAATTGGGTCATTAGTTTATCTATTATTGCCTTCTTAAGGGTGGTTTTATTTTGAAATGGTGTATTAGGGTTCATCTAGTTCCCCTCCTATAATTATATATAATCCC
>JAAYRG010000236.1 GCA_012518885.1 Clostridiales bacterium
GGTCCAAAAGTTGAAGAATTTGAAAGAGCTTTATGCCAGTTAACAGGAGCAAGATATGCAGTAGCAATTTCTAACGGTACAGCTGCATTACATGCAGCTTGCCAAGCAGTAGGGATTAAACCTGGTGACGAAGTGATTACAACTCCCATCACTTTTGCAGCATCTGCTAATTGTGTATTGTATTGTGGCGGAACCCCTGTTTTTGCTGACATCAACCCTGACACATGGAACATAGATCCAGAAGATATAGAAAGAAAGATTACAAAGAAGACAAAAGCAGTTATTGCGGTGGATTTTACCGGACAAGCTGTACAGTTAGATGAAATAAAGGCTATCTGTAAAAAATATGATTTGATATTGATTGAAGATGCTGCACATTCAATTGGAACCAAGTATAAGGGAGTTCCAGTTGGTAATATAGCGGACTTAACCACATTTAGTTTTCATCCAGTAAAAACAATTACATGTGGTGAGGGTGGGGCTATTTTAACTAATAACGAAGAGTTTTATAAAAAAATGCTGTTATTTAGATCTCATGGTATAACACGAGATCCTAATGTTATGACTTATAATCCTTATAAAGGATATAATGAACAGATTGACATTGGATATAACTATAGGTTAACGGATTTACAGGCTGCACTTGGTATCAGCCAATTAAAGAAAATTGATAATTTTTCTGCAAGACGTAATGAGATCGTCAGGCAATATAATGAAGCATTTGATGATATTCCGCAAATAGTAATTCAAAGAGAAATTCCTGAATCAGAAACAACAAGGCATCTTTATATAATTAGGATAAGACCAGATGAATTAAGGCTGGATAGGGATGGAATATATAAAGCTATAAATGCTGAGAATGTGGGATTACAGGTGCATTATGTACCAGTGTATTTTCATCCATATTATCAACGACTGGGTTACAAAAAGGGACTGTGTCCTATTGCAGAAAAACTATATGAAGAAATACTAACTATTCCTCTATACTATTCCTTAACTGATGAAGATGTTAAAAGTGTTATTGATGCAGTAAAGAAAATTGTGGACTATTATAAAAAGTAGAATTATTTCAAGATTTATAAATAAAATTATAGTTGGTGTTGATTAAATGAAAATAAAGATATTCACTGAAGGTGGAAAAGACATAGGATTAGGACATATATCACGCTGTTGTTCATTGTATGATGAGGTTTATGGCAGAGGTATAGATGTAGAGTTTGTAATATATGGTGATATAAGTAACCTAGAACTACTTAGAGAACGAACCGTTATTAATGACAACTGGTTGTCAATAGATTACTTAAATAACTATATTGAAGATTCGGACTATTGTATTGTAGACTCATATCTTGCATCAAGAGATTTATATGAGCTCATATCTGACAAGGCAAAAAGAGCCTTATACATAGACGATATGGCAAGGATTAGCTATCCATCTGGTATTATTGTAAATCCATCATTAAATACAGATAATATTATCTACCCGGTAAATAAGAAAAGAAACACTTATATGCTGGGATACGAATATATATTAATTCGAACTCCATTTATCAATGCTAAGAGAAGCAATATAAATAAGGAGGTTAAAGAAGCATTGATAACCATGGGTGGATCAGATATAAGAGGTCTAACGCTAGAGGTTATGAATAGTATTTGTATATTTTATCCTAATATTAAATTTAATATTATTGTTAATGATATGTTTCAAAATCTCGATATTATTGAAAGTAGAAAACTTAGCAATACTGAATTGTATTATAATGTAGATGAAGGCTTAATGAGCGATTTAATGATAAGATCCGATATTGCAATAACTGCAGCTGGACAGACTATATATGAATTACTATCTACCTCTACACCATTTATTGCAATAAAAATAATAGAAAATCAGAATAATAATATAGATGGCCTTAAAAAGTTAAATCCCAATCAGGCTGTCATCGATTTTAATGATAAATATTTTATAAGAAAATTAAAAGAACAGTTTAAAATAATGCTTAATGAAAATGAAAGAAATAAGTGGATCAACATGTATAAGGATAAAATTGATGGACTTGGAAGAAAAAGGATAATAGATGAATTATGTATGGGGTAAAACATGAAAGAAAAATATATAATAATTACGGGTGCTACAGGAGGAATTGGAAGGCAGTTAAGCAAATTATGCATTGCTAA
>JAAYRG010000237.1 GCA_012518885.1 Clostridiales bacterium
AAGGTTGTAAGGCAGGAAATAGAATACACCGGGGCTTTGTATGCCCGACTCACTGGGAGGAGGATATGATATGTGGAAAGAACCGAAAACTGACTGGACGAATGCAGACCTTCCAACTCTTTCTGACTTTGACAGGATAGAACAAAACATACAGTTTCTGAATGAACTGCTAGGATAGGTGGGTGATATAAATGGCTGAATGGCAAACGCCAAAAACTGACTGGGCAATAAATCCCAAAAACCCAACAGCTGAAGATTTTAACCGAATTGAAGGGAACATTGACTTTTTGAAGCAGGATATTGAAACAAAAAAAGGAGCAATAGTCAATGCAATAAATGACATGAATCAAACAGCGGACATAACAAATACCTATGATGAACTTGCTAATAAAATTAGAGTTATATCTAGCGACGCAAACGTCGCAGTAGGTGACGTTTTGTCTGGAAAGACATTCTACCAGGGCGGGCTAAAACGAACAGGCACAATGCCTAATCGTGGAGCAGCAGTGATTACACCCAGTACTACTGATCAGGTTATTGCTGCAGGCTACCACAATGGCAATGGGTACGTCAAAGGTGATGCAAACTTAGTATCGTCTAATATACTATCTGGTAAAGAAATTTTTGGTGTTAGTGGAAATGTTTTTCCCCGTGTGAGCGAGCCAAGGTTATATGTAGACGGGACAGAATATGTAAGTTTTGTAAAAGGTATGTGTTCTGGTAGGTATTGGGGTGCATTTAAAGAGTCAAACAGAATAGCGCTCACAATAAGAAACTCTTCTGAAATTGCTACCATAGTAACCGACACTAGGGTAGATTTAACAAATGTTAGATATATTGTAGTTGATTTAAGTCCTGCTAATAGGTGGGATGAAGATTATATATTTTGTTTAATTGCTTCAACAAATAAAATGGGAAGTCCTGATGTATATAATGCAAAAGCATCAATTGCTGTGGAAAACGCATATATTAAAGGACTTCTTCTTAATGTCAGTAATTTGTCTGGAAATTATTATATTAGATGTTCTTATGGAGGCTACGAAGGTGCAACTGGCAGCAGTAGTTACTATGTTTATATTTATAAATTAATTTTAGTAAGCTAATAATTTGAAAAGGAGGGAATTGTGGAATGGTATATTTAGAATATGATTTAGCAACTAAACAAGTCGTCGAAATACATGAAAACAAGCCACAAATAAAAGAAGGATACGGCGTAGCTAAATCTAATAATTTTCAGATTGGAGATGAATTTAAAAACACTATTTGGGTTAATGAAGTAAGTATTGATAAGGAAGATAATGAACCGTTTGTATCTTCATATGCGGCAATAAAAAATAACCCAATTGCAAGCAGACTTTTGAGAGAAAACAAAGAATTGAAGGAATTATTTGCTGACCTTACGGAATTTGTGCTGTTTGGGGGTGTTGAATAATGAGTTTAAAGGCGAGACTTTATAAGTTTTTGCTGGATATGGGGAGGATTACGATTGACGATGTACCGGAGCCGTATAAATCAGAGTTGAGTTAAGTCGTATTAGGACT
>JAAYRG010000238.1 GCA_012518885.1 Clostridiales bacterium
TATTACTGACTTATGTATGTGTGAATATACTTGTCATGGCCACTGCGGAATATTAGATGAAAATAATTATGTAGACAATGATAAGACCCTAGAATACCTTGGTAAAATAGCAATTAGCCATGCTAAGGCAGGGGCTGATATGATAGCTCCATCTGATATGATGGATGGAAGGGTTAAACATATAAGGGAGTCACTAGATAAGGAAGGTTTTGTAAATATCCCTATAATGTCCTACAGTGCCAAGTACTCTTCAAGTTATTATGGGCCCTTTAGGGATGCAGCAGAATCTGCTCCATCCTTTGGAGATAGGAAAACCTACCAAATGGACCCAGCTAATAGGAGAGAGGCCTTAAGGGAAATTAGCCTAGACATAGATGAAGGTGCTGACCTTATAATTGTAAAGCCTGCCCTAGCCTACCTAGACATCATAAGGGAGGCAAGGGATAACTTTAACGTCCCGGTAGTAGCCTATAATGTAAGTGGAGAATACTCCATGTTAAAGTTTGCTGTAGAAAACAATATCTTAAGTGAAGATGTAATCCTAGAAAGCCTAATATCTATTAAAAGAGCAGGGGCTGATATGATTATTACTTACTTTGCCAAGGACTTAGCTAAGTCACTTAAATAGCGATAGGTAAAAGCTATTAAGTGTTAACTTAAGGTAAGAGATAAGATGATTATTAGGAGAGTAGTAAGTATGGAAAATCTAGATTATATGCAAGTTGCAAATGATCCTAAGCTATGGCTTGTAACCATACCAATTATTGCTGTAGTTGTTATTCAAGCCATATTATATGTTAGAAATGGACTTAGTCATGCAAAAGAAGCAGACCTTAGTAAGGAAGAATGTAAGAAGGCTTTTAAGGTTGGGATAGTAAGTTCCATAGGCCCGTCATTTGGAGTTGTTACTGTAATGCTAAGTATGATAGCAATACTAGGAACACCAGTAACATGGCAAAGACTATCTATGGTTGGAAATGCCCAGCAAGAAATGCTTATGGCTGAAATCGGTGCAGGTCTATACAATACACAAGTAGGAAGGCCTGGCTATGGACTTGAACAATTTACTGCATCTATGTGGATGCAGACTTTACATGGGATCAACTGGTTAATTGCAGTCCTTCTTTTATTACATAGGATGGAGAAGGTTAAGGTAAGGGTAGCAAAAAAAGATGCCTATATACTACCAATTGTAGGTTCAGCAGCCCTAGCAGGGGTAATTGCTATGCTAGGTGCAACTCAAGCAAAATCTAGCAATGGGAATGCCATAGCACTTTTAATTGCAGCCCTTTCAATGGTAGTGTTTACCAAATTGGGTGACAAATATAAGTCTTTTAGAAAACTTAAAGAATATGGTGTTGGTTTTTCCATGCTAATAGCTATGGTTCTAACTAGACTTATTATGGGACCCAAGTAATAGCTTATATCAAGAGAGGTACATACTATGAAGAACAAAATAGAGTATGATAAATATACGGTAAATACAATAAGAATCGGTATAACAACATGTTTACTAGGAGTTATCTTATCCTTTGGACCACCCCTATATCTTTATTTGGTATATGGGGCTATACCTCCAGGAAAATCCATACTTAGTGGTTATTTAGTCATCTTATCAATGTTTGGGATATCTTATTTTACTGACATGATTGCCTTTTACCCTGTTGCAGGTTTAACAGGAATATATATGGGATATTTTGCAGGTAATATGTCCGGCCTTAGGTTGCCGGTAATGCTTGCAGCTCGTGAAGCCCTTGGAATAAACCAACAAAGCGAGCCAAAAAAGGCAGAAATAGTTGGAACAATTGCAATGGGGGCTTCTGTGTTCGTAAGTGTTGCAGCTACATCTCTTGTTGCAATCATAGGACCATGGATTTTAAGTGTTTTACCCCAGGTTATTATAGAAGCTTTTGACTACGCATCTCCTGCAATAATGGGGACTTTAGTAGCTATTGTAGGTAGGCAAGATGTTAAAAGATTTGTAATAGCAAGCGTCTTAGCAGGTGTAGTTTTATTTATGGACCTACCAGCCCTTTTTAACTTCCCCCTTGTAATATTTGCTTCAATTGCTATATCCTTGTATGAGTATAAGAAACATAAAGAAAAGGCTGAGGAAGAAGATAGGAAAGAAGAGAAAGATAAAGAGGTGCAATTTGAGTAATGGATCAAAAAAAGTTAGCGTGGAACTATATAGATAATAATATAGATGAACTAATTGCGCTTCTTCAGGAAATGATTAGCTATAAGAGTGTTTATCTAAGAGAAGAGGGAATGCAAAAATACATGGCTAGTTACCTAGCTAATATGGGTGCTAATATCGACATGTGGTACCCAGATATTAATGAAATGAGAAAACATCCTGCCTTTTGTGTTGATAGGGATAACTTTGATACTAGTCCTATTGTAGTAGGAGAGTTTAAGGGAAGTGGTGGGGGAAGGTCCCTTATAATTAATGGGCATGTCGATGTTGTACCAGAAGGAGATAACTGGGACTATGACCCCTATGAAGGTAAGCTAGTGGATGGAATTATATATGGCAGGGGTGCCAATGATATGAAGGGCGGATTAGCAGCAGCGATATTCGCACTTAAGGCTATTATTGATAGTGGCCTTAAACTAAAGGGTGATGTATTGGTTGAGAGCGTAATAGATGAGGAGATTGGGAGTTCTGGTGCACTAGCCACAGTTCTAATGGGTTATAGGGCTGATGGGGCTATAATTCCAGAACCAACCAAGTATGAACTAGTTCCTGCTAATCAGGGCTCTAGCTTTTTTAGGATTAGTGTAAGGGGCAAGAAAGCCCATGGTGCCTATCATTATCTTGGAGTTAATGCTATAAAAAAGGCCCAGTTTATTATGGACAGGTTAGACGAGTTAGAAGAAAAAAGACAGGTAGAATTCTACAATGATTTATTTAGTAGGTTTAAAATTCAAGCCCCTATTTCAGTAGGGAAATTTAACTCAGGTACATGGCCGTCTATGTCCCCTGACCTAGCTGTAATGGAAGGAAGATACGGAATTACAACAGGAGAGACAGTAGAAGAGGCTAGGAAATACTTTGAAGACTTTATATATGAGGCTTGTAAGGAAGATGAATGGTTAAGTAAGAACCCACCGACTATAGAATGGATGGAACACTGGAATTCAGGCAGTACTAGTCTAGACAGTGATATTGTTAGAGAGGTTGCTAAGGTTTATAAGGAATTGGAAGACAAGGAACCAGTAATAACAGGCTGGGCAGCCCCTACTGACCTATCAATTTTGACGAGGTACGGGAATATCCCTACCCTTGTATATGGTCCAGGCAACGAATCCTTGCATAAAAACAATGAATATATTGAAGTTGCTGACTTAAAAAATTATGCAAGACATATGGTATCAATAATTATTGACTGGTGTGGACTAGTAAAATAAGCTATGGTATAATTTAAACACAAAAATATATATCATTTTTCAAACTCCATGGATATACATAATAATCATGGAGTTTTTGCTTGTTAAAAAACACTATATGGAAAACTTTTACTAAGGATGCTTTTTAACTAATTAACGATTTAACGTCCTAAACTTCAATAAAATTTTTGGCGTATCCATTTTCTTTTTGTGTATACTGCCAAAGTATCCGAATACTATTTGACAAATGAAAGATAATATTATATTATTGAGAAAATTTTCTATGAGGAGATACCCATGAAAGATTTAATGAAAAAACTTATATTGCCTGAATTTGTTTATGGAATATTAGAATCTGGTAATGAAATTATTGTACCAGAATCTAAACAAGAGCTAATAAACCTTTCACTAGGCAATGCAGACAATGATACCTTTGATGTTGAATATGAAGTAGAAGGCTATGGTAAGGTTAAAGAAGCCTATGTTACACGTTGTAAGAATGGTGTTGTTGTTAACTACCATGAAGACTATATGAGAAGACGTGACCCAGATTCTTTAATCATTGGAGATAATAAAGATACAGACAAACCAAGATATTCAGAAATCTATAATGAGGATTTTGAAGACCTAAGACAAGCTACTTTTGATTGGTTTAAAGGACAAGACTTAATTGTTCTTCCATTTAAAGCTGGTGGCCTAGAATATGGTTATGACTCTCTTCTTATTTCTCCTGTTAATGCAGCATTCTTTGCATGTGCTTTGGCAGAGATGCAAGGTTTTATCAACTTAAAAGAAATTGATAGAGAGTTCAAGCCACAATCTATTATCTATCTTGCTCCACCATTTAGACAAACTCATTTTGATGGAATGCAAAAGGTAGTTCATAATAGATTAGACGATATCCATGAACTATTCTCATTTAACCTTTACCCAGGCCCAAGTGCTAAGAAGGGTGTATATGGTGTTTTACTAAACATTGGTGAACAAGAGGGCTGGGTTACTGCCCATGCATCAACTGTTAAGGTAATTACTCCATATGATAACGAGATAGTTATTATGCATGAAGGTGCATCAGGTGGCGGTAAGAGTGAGATGCTTGAACATGTTCATAAAGACCTTCACGGACGTATTGTTCTTGGTAAAAACACTGTAACAGGTGAGAAAAACTATATAGAACTTACAGAATCTTGTGAGCTTCACCCAGTTACAGATGATATGGCGATTTGCCATCCAAAGATGCAAAATGGCAGCAAGAAGCTAGTTGTTGCTGATGCTGAAGAAGGTTGGTTCATAAGAGTTGACAATATAAAAGAATATGGTACAGCACCACACTATGAGAAGATATTTACTCAACCATCTGAACCACTTGTATTCTTAAACCTAGACGGAGTTCCAAACGCAACTTGTCTAGTTTGGGAACATACACTAGATTCTAGTGGTAAACCATGTCCTAACCCAAGGGTAGTATTACCACGTAGGTTAGTTCCTGATATAATTAGTGAACCTGTAGAGGTTGATGTAAGGAGTTTTGGTGTAAGGACTCCGCCATGTACTAGAGAACATCCTTCTTATGGTATCCTAGGAATGTTCCATATCCTACCACCAGCACTTGCGTGGTTATGGAGGCTTGTGGCACCAAGAGGTCACAACAATCCAAGTATAACTTCAACTGAAGGAATGAGCAGTGAAGGTGTAGGTTCTTACTGGCCATTTGCAACTGGTAAGATGGTAACTCAAGCTAACCTATTACTAGAGCAGATTGTTAACTCACCAAGTACTAGATACCTACTAATCCCAAACCAACATATTGGTGCATATGAAGTTGGCTTTATGCCACAGTGGATTGCAAGAGAATACATTGCAAAACGAGGAAGCGCTAAGTTTAAACCAGACCACTTAACTCCTTCTCGTTGTCCAATACTTGGATATTCTCTAAATTCTCTTAAAGTTGATGGTCAGTATATTAGAAAGGCCTTCCTTGACCCTGCTAGACAAGGTGAAGTTGGTCTAGAAGCATACATTGAAGGTTCAAAGATGTTAGTTGACTTCTTTAAACAAGAATTAGAGAAGTTTAATACACCTGAACTTGACCCATTAGGACGCCAAATCATTGAGCTGTTCTTAAAGGGAAGTTCTGTAGAAGAATATGAAGAATTAATACCTATGAGATATTAATCCTTAGATAATTATATATTTAAAGGGCAGATTAGGGCAGAGGCTCCTTAATCTGCTCTTTATTTGTTTATGGACTTAGTTGAATTATTAGTTCAAATAGTTAATAATATAGTAATGATGTGAGTATTTAGATTAGGAATTGTTTTACTAAAGAATTGGAGACTTATTATGAATATAGATGAGAGAATATGGGATAAGCTCTTTAAAATAAAAACCACAGGAAGAGACGATTCTAAGGCAGATTATTATAATTATCCCTATGAACCAACTCCCTATGGAGTCTTAGAAAGACTAGGAAATAGTGGGTGGATTAAGAAGAAAGATGTTATTTTAGACTACGGATGTGGCAAGGGAAGGGTTAGTTTCTTTTTATCCTACCAGACTAGGGCTAAGGCTATAGGCCTTGATTATGATGAAAGGATGTATGAGATGGCCCTTGAGAATAAAAAAACTGCCCTATCAGGTAATCGTGTTTCTTTTAAACTAGGTAGTGCAGAGGACTTTGAAGTCCCTACTATGGTAACTAGGTGCTATTTCTTTAATCCTTTCTCGGTAGAAATCCTTAAAAAGGTCATGGCTAGAATTACTGATTCTTACTACCAAGAACCAAGAGAAATCCTACTTATCTTTTATTATCCATCAGAAGAATACATATCTTATCTTATGACCCAAGACAATGTAGAGTTTGTTGATGAAATAGACTGTACTGACTTGTATGCTTATGAAGATGAGAGGGAGAAGATTTTAATATTTCAGTTAGTATATTAGGGATTTAATATAGTGAACTTACTTTGA
>JAAYRG010000040.1 GCA_012518885.1 Clostridiales bacterium
AATGAGGTGATACTAAATCCACATTTAAAATATATGAATGTGGGTCAAAACTCTCTATTAAGGAATTATTAGAATATATTTTAATAGGTACATTTAATATAAAGGACTGACATTTGCATATATGAATTAACTCTTCTAGCATATTTTAATCTCCTTTCCATATAAGTTCGTAACATTGACTATAAATATACAATAAAAACTAAAAAAGTGCAATACATTTTGTTGGGAATGTAATAAAATATAGACAAATAATAAAGGTCTTGGACACTATAACCAAAAATGATGATAGGAGAATGTATTTATGGAAAAGAATATGGAAAGTAATACTACAAATGGAGTTCAATATCGGAGGGCAAAAACTTGGCAAATAGCATTTTCACAACTTTCAAGCGGTTCTAACGTAATATTCTATTTACTTGTTGGACTTATGAGCTATCTTGCAAATGCAGGTTATGGAATAGCAGTTGCTGTGGTAGGGATTATTCTTACAGGAACACGAATCTTTGATGGCCTCATAGATCCATTCATTGCTATGTTTATTGATAAATTCAATTCTAAACATGGTAAGATACGAATAATTCTTTCAATAGGATGGGTTATCCGTGCTATTGCTACTTACATGTTATTTATATGGGGAAGTGGCAAGGGCTATGGTGTTGTATTTTTTGTATTTACATATTTAATTTATATTATAGGTAATTCCATATCTGATGTAGCAGCACAGATTACAGGACCTATTATGACTAATGACCCAAAACAACGTCCAACTATAAATGTATGGTCCACAATATATAATTTTGTAATTCCAATGGTGTTTTCAGTAGTAACTACTGTTGTAATCTTACCTATGTATGGTAATGAATATACAGTAGAAATGCTTGCTACGACCTGTATTATTTATATAATCGGATCATTGATACTAACTATATTATCCTTCATTGGTATTGCACCAGTTGATAAGAAAGAAAATTTCGAAGGTATTTCTGCCAATGATAATGATGATGTAAAAGTAAAAGATATGATAGGTTTCTTAAAAGAAAACAAACCTTTCCAGATGTATCTAATTTCTGGTGCTTCAGATAAATTAGCCCAACAAGTTGGTGCACAAGCAGTAGTTAATACTATGATGTTTGGGATATTAATGGGTAATATCCAGTTTGGCTCTATTCTTAATATGATATCAATGCTTCCCTCTATTTTATTTGCTATTATTGGTGCAAGATATGCTGGAAAGCACGGAAACAAAAAGACAATGGTTGATTGGACAAAGATATGTATTGTTATGGCTGCCATCAGCATTGCATTTTGTTTTGTAATAGATATGAGTAAAATACCAACAACATTAAGTTTAACAATAATATTTTTTGCCTTAAGTTTATTGCTCAATGGTGCAAAAATGTGTGTTACAACTTCCAATGGAGCTATGAGGGCTGATATTATTGACTATGAACTTGACCGCTCAGGAAAATATATACCGGCCGTAGTTACTGCAACCTATAATTTTTTTGACCAACTATTTACAGCTTTAGCATCAACTATAGCCTTAGGTTGTGTTGCTCTTATTGGGTATTCGGCAGTAATGCCTCAACCTAATGATCCATCAACGAGGCCTATATTTATGATGACTATGTTCTTATATTATGGTTTACCAATTCTTGGTTGGTTAACAACTATAGCAGCAATGAGGTTCTATAACTTGACTAGAGAAGAGATGGTAGATGTTCAACAGAGTATTCATGATAAGAAAGAAAGATTAGAAGCTGAAAATTCTATTGTTTCTTAAGAGAAGTTGTTACTAGTAAGGTAAAAGACGAGATAGGAATAAAAAGGTGGTAAAATGAGAAGAATTCAATCAATTAACGAAAATTGGTTATTTATAAAAGACGATATAGACTTACAAAAAGTAAATATTAAAGAAGTAGAAAAAGAGCAAGTTAATATACCCCATACCTGGAACAATTTAGATGGGCAAGATGGTGGGGATGATTATTACAGGGGTACTTGCTATTATATGAAAAAATTTAAAAGACCAGATATGTCTGAAGGTGACCAAGTTTACTTAGAGTTTCAAGGTGTAAATGCCTCAGCAAAGATTATTGTTAATGACAAAGAGGTTTGTAGGCATGATGGAGGTTACTCAACATTTAGGACTAATATTACAAGAGAGCTCCAAGATAATAACAGCCTACTTGTAATGGTTGATAATAGCAAAAATGAAACTGTTTATCCTCAACTAGCAGACTTTACTTTTTATGGTGGTATATATAGGGATGTATCACTGATTATTGTATCAAAAGATCATTTTGATCTAGACCATTATGGAGGCCAAGGGATCAAGGTGACTCCTGAAGTTAAGGGAAAGGATGCCAATGTAAGAGTTGAAACCTTTGTTACTGGTCACTATGACAAGGTAAGGGTAACAATCGAAGGTCAAGATATACAATATCAGATAAGCAAGTCTGATACAGAAGTAGAAATTGTAATACCTAATGTTCGTTTATGGAATGGAACAAAAGATCCTTACCTTTATACAGCAAAAGCAGACCTGATCATAGATGACAAGGTTGTAGATACTATATCTACTAGGTTTGGATGTAGGACATTTTCAGTAGATCCAGAAAAAGGTTTTATATTAAATGGAGAACTATATCCCCTTCGTGGAGTATCAAGACATCAAGACCGTGAAGGCGTTGGTAATGCATTAACAAAGGATATGCATAAAGAAGATATGGAACTAATTGCAGAGATGGGAGCCAATACCATCCGTTTAGCTCACTACCAACATGACCAATACTTTTATGATTTGTGTGATGAATATGGAATGGTAGTATGGGCAGAAATTCCTTATATTACTAAGCATATGAATGGTGGTAGAGACAACACTATTAGCCAAATGACAGAACTAGTAATACAAAATTATAACCACCCAAGTATTTGTTTCTGGGGAGTATCCAATGAAATCACTGGCGGTGGAGAGTCTGAAGAATTGGTAAAAAACAATCAAGAACTTCATGAACTATGCAAAAAGTTAGATCCTACAAGACTTACAACAATGGCTGCCATCTTCTTATTAGATATGGAAAGTCCAATATTAAATATGACGGATATAGTAGCTTATAACTTATATTATGGATGGTATTTAGGTGAATTAAAAGACAACGAGGACTTTTTAGATGAATTTCATGAGAAGTTCCCTGATAGACCAATTGGCCTTTCAGAATATGGTTGTGAGGCAGTGCTTAAATGGCAAACATCCAACCCTGAAAGGGGAGATTACACAGAACAATATCAAGCAATTTTTCATGAACATATGTGTAAAATAATTGACGAAAGACCATATTTGTGGGCTACTCATGTTTGGAACATGTTTGATTTTGGAGCAGATAACAGGGATGAGGGCGGTGTAAAGGGTAGAAATAACAAAGGTTTAGTAACATTTGACCGTAAAATAAAGAAAGACTCTTATTATATATATAAGGCTTATCTATCAGACCAGCCTTTTGTACATATTTGTGGAAGACGATATGTTGACAGGGCAGAAGAAGTGAGTGAAGTAAAGGTTTACAGTAATCAAAAGAAGGTAGCTTTATATAATAATGGAACCTTCATAGCAGAACAAGAAGGAGACAAGATATTTACCTTTAAAGTAAGACTAGATAAAGAGAATACAATTGAGGCAAAGAGTGAAAGTGTTTCAAAGGATAGGTTACCAAGTAAGGAAGTCAAGGATAGTATTTTCATTAGACAGGTTGATGAACCCAACAAAGATTATATCTTGCCTGTAGAAAATGTAAGCAACTGGTATGAAGATATAGACTTGCAGTACCCTGAGGGATATTTTTCTATAAAAGATACTGTTGGAGACTTGATTGAAACTAAAGAAGGATTATCATTATTTAACCAGATGATTGAAGCATCAAGCGCACAAGAACAAGAAGGACTTGCAGCCAATGTAGAAATGACCCCAGAGATGCAAATGAGACTTATGAAAAACGTAACTATATTAACCTTAGTAAAAAATGCAAAACTTCCAGGAGAAGCGGTTGTAGCACTTAACAAAAGCTTGAATGAGATAAAAAAGCCATAAAGATAAAAAGTATTAAGGGACATTTAGTATTTTATTATACTTCCAAAGTAGACAGACTAATTAAATAAAATTAGACTGTCTACCTGGAGGTATTTTTTAAAAGAACAAGAGGAAACCATTAGTAGTTACGTCATATAGTATTGAAAAGCTTTATGCAGATTCCTGCTGATAGGTAAAGGGTAGAGAGATATTAAGAAATTAATGGTAAAGATAAAAGTATAAGGAGGATTTATAGATGTTAGATAATAAGGTGAGAAAAAGGGAACATGTATTAAGATATAAAGGAGAACCTTTTATTATGCTTGGGGGAGAGGTGCACAATTCTAGTTCCTCCTCTGCTGAGTATATGGAGCCTATATGGGAGAAGGCAGTAAATCTTGGGATGAATAGTTTGTTGCTTCCAGTGACTTGGGAGATGGTGGAGCCAGAAGAGGGTGTTTTTGATTTTCAAATAGTTGATGACCTAATTAATCAGGCTAGGGAACATAATATGAAAATCGGCTTCTTGTGGTTTGGTGCTTGGAAGAATGCTCAGTGTTATTATGCACCATCTTGGGTAAAGATGGATTTAGAACGTTTTAAAAGGGCAGAAGTAGAAAAAGGTAAGAATAAAATTAATTTAAAGAATTTCCATGGCATGCCATATACAAGCTTGTCCTATCTTTGTGAGGAAACCAATAAGGCGGATGCAAA
>JAAYRG010000239.1 GCA_012518885.1 Clostridiales bacterium
ACAAGAGTTCAAAAAAAGTATAAAATAATTCATGTTAATGCAGTCTTGGCGGAATTGGTATACGCGTTAGACTAAGGATCTAATCCGGGTTTAACTGGGTACGGGTTCAAGTCCCGTAGACTGCATTTGCTTTATAAGAGAGAACTCCATGTAATAATGGGGTTCTTTTTTTATTGACAATTTTCGCTATTATTAGTAGAATAAGACATATTATCCATATAATGTAATATAAAGCACTCAGTAAAATTAGAGAAATAGTTTGTCTAAGAAGTATTAGCAATTTGTAGTATGTTAACAGAGGTTACAAAGGTATTGGGGTTTACTTGAAAAAGGGAGGTTTAGCAATGGCTGAAGAAAGACAAGTTGCTTATGAGGATTTTATAGATGTAGATGGAAGATATGTAATAGACGGGAATTTGCTAAGGGGAGCAAACCCAGAACTTATTGTAGACAATCTCATTAGGCTAATTTTTGAGTGTGAGGATAAACAAGGTATTCATGTTATTGCTCTAAGCGATAGAGATTTAATATGTTTCAAGTACGATAATCAAAATAAAAAGTATGAGTTTTTCCATGAAAGTACATATAATTCTAAAAAGAAGGTTGTAACTCCGCTAACCCTAGAAGAAGCTGTAGACTTTTGCATAGGCTTTTACCAAGAAGCATATGAGGCTGAAGATACAGAAGAAGATGGGGATGGAATAAGAGCTAAGGCTATAGAACATCTAGAGATTCTTATGCAACAATGTAGGCAAGAGAAACAACCTAATGTTATAGACTTTTCAAATGGTGACCTATTAAAAATTGTACCTAAGGTATCTAAGGAGATAAATTCCAAGGAAATAGTTTGTGTTCAGATATACTACAACGATGCTCCTACAAAGACGGATACTCTAATTTACGAGGATTATATTGGAGAAGATAATAATGGAGTGTTTGTAGCAACCCATTGCTTTTTGTTTTATGATGTGGTAGATATGTATGTTGCTGCAAGCTTAGAAAATAATGAAAAAGAGGCCTTAGATAATATTAGTAATAGAATTAAAATGTGTCAAAGAGGACAACATTTATAGTAATAGAAGTAAGGATGTAATATAGAAAGAAGGTGTGAATTAATATTTTCATATCTTCTTTTTTGTGTTTGAATTATCTTTTATACCCTATGTATAATGATGTATCAAAATAAAGCTTTTTGTGGTAATATGTATAAATATAAAAGTAGTGCTCATATTATATTGACTGAGTCAGATGCCCAGAAGGAGGTAATTATGCAAGATGTTTTAGTAAGGGCCTTTTCTTTAATAATGATTATTGTACTAGGCTTTGCCATTAAAAAGCTTGGCTGGGTAAGGAAGGAAGACTTTGGGATATTCTCAAAGATAGTCCTTAAGATTACCCTTCCTTGTGCCATTATTACAAGTTTTAATGAAGTAAGTATTGACCAAACTATGCTCGTGTATGTGATTATAGGAATCCTTTGTAACTTTATATTAGGTGGAGTTGCAATTTTGGTTGGGATGAAAAAGGGTAGAAAAGAACAAGCCTTTAATATTGTAAATTATGGTAGTTATAATATTGGTGCCTTTACCATGCCCTATATTTCAAGTTTTCTAGGGGCTAGTGGAGTGGTAATAGTAAGTCTATTTGACCTTGGTAATTCTTTTGCAGCAGCAGGGATTAATTACAGTGTAGCTAAGTCCCTAGCTGATAAGTCTAGTAAGATATCTATCAAGGCTATTCTAAAGAATATGTTTACTTCGGTTTTGTTTGTAACTTATATTGTAATGTTTATTATTAGAATGCTTGAACTTTCCGTACCTAGTCCTATTCTAGTATTTACATCTATGGCAGGGAGCGCTAATACCTTTCTAGCCATGCTTATGATTGGTATAGCATTTGATATTAATCTTGATACTAGTAGGCTAAAAAACAGCTTTATGGGGCTTTTAAATAGGTACCTAGTATCTGTTGCCATGGCCCTTGTAATTTATTATCTGCTACCTATGCCAACTATAGGGAAGGTAGTACTTTCTATTGTTTTATTCTCACCTATAGCTTCTATGGCAACTGGTTTTACCCAAGAAATAGGTGGAGACTTAGAGAGGTCATCTTTTATGAATTCCCTAAGTATCATATTTGGGATTATAATTATGACAAGCCTAATAGCTATTTTACCCTTAAGTTAGGACTAGTTTACATGTGCAAAATTTACCCCATTTTTATATAAATATAAGTAAAATAAAGGTAACTAATGAATTTTAACCTATTCATTTCCAACCTATCTATGATATAATACAATTGAAAAGGGATTATTTTTTCAAATTAATAAGAATGGAGTGATGGTATGAATAAGGTTATCACTATTAGTAGGTTATATGGAAGTGGCGGAAGAGAAATAGGAAAGATACTTGCAAAACAATTAGATATTCCATTCTATGATTATGAATTAATTGAAAGAGCTGCTAATGAAAGTGGATTTGCCAAAGAGATATTTGAGAATGCAGAATCAAAAGCAACTAACAGTTTTTTATATTCAATAGCTATGGGAATGAGTGCATATGGAAACCAAGAACTTGGCTACAATACTCTTTCGTTAGATGATAGAATATATTTAGCACAGTCAGAAGTGATTCGTAAGTATGCCCAGGAAGGTCCCTGTGTAATTGTTGGAAGGTGCGCAGATTTCGTACTTAGAGATATGCCAAACCTTGTATCAGTATTTGTATGGGCAGATATTGATTATAGAATTAAAAGGGCTATGGAAAGAAACGAATTAGACGAAGACAGAGCAAAACAAAAAATTAAAAAGATTGATAAGCAAAGAAGAAATTACTACAATTACCATGCTAATAACAAGTGGGGCTTGTCAGAAAACTATGACCTATCAATTAGAAGTGATAGGATAGGTATTGAAAAGAGTGCTAAGGTTATAGAAGCCTATGTTAAAGGTATGGATAGTTAAATACTAATAGAGAATATTTAATTAACATAAGGAGTATTAGTTTTATGGAATGTAAAGTTTGTGGAAGACATGCTGAGAATGAGAATGCCAATTTTTGCGAGAATTGCGGCAACTCATTTCGAAAGAACTATCAGAATTATCAAAATGCTAGTCCCCAGTATAACCAATGGCAAAGCAATGCTAACAATCAAGGCAATAATACTTATACTAGTGGTAATACTAATGGATATGGGCCAAGTAGCCCATATAGTAGCCAGTCAGGAACTAGTAATAGGGAGGAAGAACCTGTTAGCTTCAAGAGTTGGCTACTTATATTAGCCTTACCCTTTTTGCTACTTTTTATTCCGATACCGTTTGTAGGTCCACTTGCCTATATTGTTCTCTTGTTTGTATGGGCATTTGGTAAGGATACACAGCCTAGCAAGAAAAACTGGGCAAGGGCCAATTTAGTTATTAGTAGTATATTATTTATAATTATAATAATATTTACTATTTATGTGTTTACAGCCTTAGTGAATGGAACATTTCCACTAGAAGGTTTAGATGGATTTAATGGACTTAAAGGGCTAGAAGGTTTTTATTAATAAGATACAAATATTAAATTAAAGAAATATACAAATAGAAAGTAGGAACTATATGACTAAAATTAGAACAAGATTTGCACCAAGTCCTACAGGTAGAATGCATGTAGGTAATCTTAGAACAGCACTATATGAATATTTAATTGCTAAGCATGAAGGCGGCGACTTTATCCTTAGAATTGAGGATACAGACCAAGAGCGTTATGAAGAAGGTGCTATAGAGATAATTTACAACACACTTAAATTAACAGGCATTAAACATGATGAAGGACCTGATGTTGGCGGAGATTATGGCCCTTATGTTCAAAGTGAACGTAAAGAAACAGGAATCTACCTAGAATATGCAAAGAAGTTAATCGAAAAGGGAGAAGCATATTATTGTTTTTGTACTCCTGAAAGATTAGAATCACTAAAAACTGTAGTATCTAGTGATGGAAAAGAAATTGCTAAGTATGATAAGCACTGTCTTCATTTAAGCAAGGAAGAGATTCAGAAAAATCTTGACGCTAATGTGCCTTATGTAATTAGACAAAACATACCAGAAGAAGGAACTACATCTTTTACAGATGTTGTTTATGGCGAAATTACAGTAGAGAACTCTGACCTAGACGATATGATTTTAATTAAGTCTGACGGGTTCCCAACCTACAATTTTGCTAACGTAGTAGATGACCATTTAATGAAAATCACCCACGTTGTTAGGGGTAATGAGTATTTATCATCAACTCCAAAGTATACAAGATTATACAATGCCTTTGGCTGGGAAGAACCAGTATATATCCACTGTTCTCTAATTACTAATGAAGAACACAAGAAGTTATCTAAGAGAAGTGGACATTCATCCTTTGAAGACTTAATTGAACAAGGTTTCTTACCAGAAGCTATTGTTAACTTTATAGCATTATTAGGCTGGAGTCCAGCTTCTAACAAAGAAATTCTTTCCTTAGAAGAGTTAATAGAAGAGTTTGACTATACTCATATTAACAAGGCACCTGCTGTTTTCGATATGACTAAGTTAAAATGGATGAATGGTGAGTATATTAAGGTATTAGATGACGAACGTTATTATGAACTTGCAATTCCTTATATAAAAGAAGTTATTACAAAGGACTTTGATTTATATAAGATTGCAGACCTTGTAAAGAGTAGAATAGAAACCTTCCTTGATATTAAGGATATGATAGACTTCTTTGAAGAACTACCTGACTATTCCTTAGATTTATTCACTAATAAGAAGAGTAAAACTAATCCTGAGAACTCTCTAGAAATCTTACAAGGCCAACTTGAGTTACTAGAGGAATTAGAAGACTACTCAAAAGAAGGTATACAGGCTTGTATTAATAAGTATATAGAAGATAAGGAAATGAATAAGAGAAAAGGCCTATGGCCAATAAGAATAGCTGTTTCTGGTAAGCAAGTAACTCCAGGTGGAGCTTTCGAAATCATCGAAATCCTTGGAAAAGAAGAGTCTATCAGAAGAATAAAACTGGCTATAGAAAGACTAAGTAATTAATGAATATAAACAAATCTCAATTACAAGCAATAAGACATAATGAAGGGCCTATGCTAGTATTAGCTGGGCCCGGTTCTGGTAAAACCCTAGTTATAACAAGAAGGACCATGAACCTAATAGAGGAGTATGGGGTAAATCCAAGTAATATCCTTGTTATAACATTTACGAAGGCAGCTGCAGGGGAAATGAAGGAAAGATTTCACAAGCTTACTAATGGAATGGCTAAGGGCGTGAACTTTGGTACCTTCCATGCAGTTTTCTTTACAATTCTAAAGTATGCTTACAACTTCAATGGTTCAAATATAATCAGAGAAGACCAAAGATATCAGATATTTCGAGAAATAATCCAAAAGCTAGAATTAGATATTGATGATGAGAAGGATGTCATATCCAATATGATGTCAGAAATTAGCCTTGTCAAAGGAGAGAGAATGGATGTTAAGCATTATCATTCAATTAATTTCTCCCACGATGATTTTCCAAAGATATATTCCTATTACCAGGAGGCCTTAAGAAGGGCTAACTTAATTGACTTTGATGACATGCTCCTGATGTGTTATGAGTTGCTTACACAAAGACCTGATATTCTACAAGTATGGCAGCAAAGATACAAGTATATCCTAATAGATGAGTTCCAGGATATAAACCAGGTTCAGTATGACATTATAAAGATGCTAGCACTTCCTGAGAATAACCTATTTATAGTAGGAGATGATGACCAGTCTATTTATAGGTTTAGGGGGGCCAAGCCTGAAATAATGCTTAACTTTAATAAGGACTATCCAGAGTCTCTTATGGTTAAGCTAGATATCAATTATAGGTCTACCAAAAAGATTGTAAGTGCAGCAGCCAATGTTATTAAGAATAATAAAAATAGGTTTCCTAAGAATATTAGAACAGAGAATGAAGAGGGTAACGAGCCTGATATCAGAGCCTTTGAAGAATTAAAGGACCAGAACGAGGAAGTAGTAAGTAAGATTCTTAAGTATTACAAGGCTGGAACCCCTTATTCCCAAATGGCAGTATTATTTAGGACCAATACCCAGCCAAGGTCTTTAGTTTCAAAGTTAATGGAATTTAATATACCTTTTTATATGAAGGATAATATTCCTGATATATATGAACACTGGATATCAAAGAATATCCTATCATATATTGGACTAGCAAGGGGAAGCAGGGACAGGGCCTTGTTTTTGCAAATTATAAACAGGCCAAATAGGTATATAAGTAGAAGTATTTTAAGAAAGCCTACAGTAAGTATTGGCGACTTAAGAGATGCTTATATTGATAAGGAATGGATGTTAGATAGGATATATAAGCTTGAATATGACCTAGGTATGCTAAGTAAGATGTCACCTTTTGCTGCTATAAATTATATAAGAAAGGGAATAGGTTATGACGATTTCCTAAAAGAGTATGCAAAAGAAAAAAGGATTAGTGAAGAAGAGCTCTTTGACCTATTAGAAGAACTCCATGAAGGAAGCAGGGATTATAAGACCTTTGAGGATTGGTTTAACTATATTAAGGAATATAGAAAGGACTTAAGGGACCAGTCTCAAAAGCAAAAGGATATTACAAGGGACTCTCTTACTATGGCGACCATGCATAGTTCTAAGGGTTTAGAATATAAGGTTGTATTCATAGTTGATGCTAATGAGGGAATAGTACCCCATCATAAGTCTGTATTAGAAGAAGACTTAGAAGAAGAAAGAAGGCTCTTTTATGTTGCCATGACTAGGGCTAAGGAGCATTTACACATATATAGTGTTAAGAAGCGTTATAATAAGGAATTTGACCCATCACGTTTCATAGGGGAAATCTTCATTGACCTAGATATGTTAAAGCCTGGTGTAAATATTAGGCATAAGACTTATGGTGATGGAAGGATAGTATCTAATGATGGTAAGAGGTTAGTTATTTACTTTAACAATCTCAAGAAAGAAAGAATCTTAGATATAAAGTTTTGTACACAAAACCGTATGATTACAATACTAGATTAAATATAATAGGGTTTTATAATAATAAAGGAGTTTAGATATGGGCTTTCAATGCTAGAAGCCATATCTAAACTCCACTTTTACTTATAGGAATTATCCTAAATTAATGACTAGACTTAAACTTATAGATAATCTAGCTGATAAAAACTATCCTCTAGATTAATACTCATCCTCATCATCGTCATACATATCATCATCAAAATCATCAAATAAATCATCATCTTCATCGAATAGATATTCGTCATCGAAATCATCTTCATCATCAAAAAGGTCATATTCGAATAAATTCTCATCTTCGCTATCTAAGAATTCATCAAAAGCTTGTGAAACCCTTTCGTACTCGTCGTCATCTTCGATGTTAAGTAATTCAATTTCATCATCTTCATGTTCTATATATTGGTATATATAGACTTCACTTGTATCCTCTTCTATAGAATCTTCTGGTAATAGTGCAATGTAGTCTTTATCGTCTACTGGAAAAATACCCATTACAATACAATCTAATTCAGTATCATCATCTAATGTTAAGGTAATCATGTGGTTATGAACGTGGTCATGGTCATGATCATGGCCGCAATTGTGATCGTGTTTATGCATGGTATACTACCTCTCTTTCTTATACCTAGTCTAAGATATAGATAAATAAATTCATAAGTTCTAAACAATTATCATGATAAATTATGCCGTAGAACTATATGTTTTGTAACTTGACTTTATCAGATTTGGAAAAGAAATGCAAGATAATTTTATAGCAATTTTATTCCAAAAAATGATAAAATTATTAAACAAAATTTGCTTGACTTTAACCCAAAAAAGAATAAAATTAAATTAGATTTTAAGGTAATTTAATGTAAAATCTAAACCTAATGGGTAATATAAGGAAGGAGAACATTCAGTGGCTACATCAAACACCAATTATAGCCGACCAAAGGGTAAAAATATGTCTGAAAGGAATAGTTTTAGTAAGACTACAAGCAATAATAGTATGAGTCAAAACAGGAATTATAATACTAAGAATAACTCATATTCAACAAGTAGCAAAAACTCTTATGATGACAGAGAAGACGATAGGTATATGAGTTCGGATGCTGATAATGAAATTGAAAGCGATATTTTTTTAGAAAAGTTAGAAACAAAGAAACGCCTAGAGCGAGAGAAGACCATCAAGAAGAAGAAGGATCTAGATGAGGATAACACAGTTAAAATGAAAAGATCCCATGGTAAACCCAAAAAGATGAAGAACATTAATTGGACTAGGGGATACCAAAACGGTCTCTTTGATGATGATGACTTCTATGATGAATATATGAGATAAATAATAAAAATTAATATAGAATAAATTAGGTTTAAAGCCTAGTAATTATATGAAATGGATTAGGTAACAAGAGGATACAGTCCCATTGTTTATTGGTCCATTTTCTATAATTACTGGGCTTTTTAATATTTTGCCTTTTGTGTAATTTTTATATTTACAATAATCAATAAGGGCTTTAAGTTAAAGCTATAAGTGTGATATAGTTATAGAAAGAAGTTGATTTAATATGTATAAGGAGGAAGAAGGTATGTATAAGGTTGGATTTGTAGGACTAGGTATAATGGGTTTACCAATGGCTAAGAATATCCTAAAGGCTGGATATGAGATTACAGTATATGATAATAATGACTATAAGATTAAGAAGATGGTGGATGTTGGTGCAAAAGGGGCAAGGAGTAGCATGGAGGTGGCTAAGAACTCAGATGTAATTATAACTATGCTACCTAATTCACCCCATGTAGAAGCTGCTATTTTTGGGGAGAATGGTTTAGCAGAGGGTCTTTCAAGGGGTAAGGCGGTTATCGATATGAGTTCTATAAGCCCTGTTGCAAGTAAGGAATTTTACTCAAAATTAAAAGAAAAAGGTGTTGACTTCCTAGATGCACCTGTATCTGGTGGTGAACCTGGAGCTATAGAAGGAACTATAGCGGTAATGGTTGGCGGTGACAAACCAGTATTTGATAAGTACTATGACTTACTTATGACCATGGCGGCAAGTGTAACTTATGTTGGTGAGGCTGGTTCAGGTAATATAGCAAAGCTAGCCAACCAGATGATAGTAGCGGCTAACATTTCTGCTATGAGTGAGGCTTATGTCTTTGCAAAGAAGGCAGGGGCGGACCCTAAGGTTGTATTTGAAGCTATAAGGGGTGGCCTTGCAGGAAGTAGGGTAATGGAGCAAAAGTCACCTAAAATCTTTGATAAGGATTATGAGCCTGGATTCAGAATAGAACTTCATATCAAGGATTTGCAAAATGCACTAGATACTGCACATAATGATAATATATCTATTCCAATAGCAGCAAGTGCCATGGAAATACTACAAGCATGTAAGGTGGATGGCCAAGAGAAGAAGGACCATTCTGCCATTGTTAAGTTTTTTGAGAAAATAAATAATATAGAAGTATAGGTTAATATATGGATAGTACTAATCAGACAAATAGCAAAACAATCAAAAATCAAATAAATATATCTGTTAGAAACCTAGTTGAATTTATACTTAGGTCAGGGGACCTAGATAATAGGAGGCTTGGCCGGTCTAGTATAGATGCAATGCAAGAAGGAAGTAGAATTCATAGGAAGATACAAAAGCAAATGGGTCCAAACTATTTTGCAGAGGTGCCACTAAAGATTGCCGTTCCTATATCAAGGGACGGCTTCGACTTTGAGATACAAGTTGATGGCAGATGTGATGGGATACTTATTAATCCTTGGGAAGAAGATGATTTCCAAATAAGTATTGGAGATGTTCATGGGAATGATGAAAGTTTAGACCAAGATATTAAAGGCATTCCTAGGGTCATAATTGATGAAATCAAGGGTGTTTACATGGACCTGACCTATCTTAAAGAGGCCATAGAGGTCCATAAGGCTCAGGCCATGTGCTATGCTTATATTTACAGTAAACAAGAAGGTCTAGAAGAAATAGGAACTCGTATAACCTACTGTAACATAGAAAGTAATGCTATTAAGTACTTTGATGATGTTCATAGGTTCAAAGACCTTGAATCTTGGTTCATGGACCTTATAAATGAATATGCAAAGTGGGCCGCTTTTCAATACTCCTGGAATATAAAAAGAGATGAGAGTATCAAAAAGCTAGGGTTTCCATTTGAATATAGAGAGGGACAAAAGAAACTTATAAGGGATGTATATCTTTCTATTATTAGGGATAAAAGGCTCTTTATAGAAGCGCCAACAGGGGTGGGAAAAACCATCTCTACTGTTTTTCCTACTGTTAAGGCCATGGGTGAAGAAAAGGTAAGTAAAATATTTTATTTAACAGCCAAAACAATTACGAGGACAGTTGCTAGTGATACTGTAAAC
>JAAYRG010000240.1 GCA_012518885.1 Clostridiales bacterium
CCCTAAGAGTATTTAACAACTCTTCTTGTTCATTAACTGGAATAGATAGGTCCTTTCCATCTTTTAGCATAGTAACCTCCTTTAAGAAAACTTTATTTCTAGGTTTAGGTTTGCCATTATCTTTCTATATTATAAATATCTAGAGATTAGTCTTCTAGCCTATTTATCTTTTTCTTGTATATAAATAGATTCTAAATTAACAAAGTAGTTAAAGTCTTCCTTCTCTGAACTAGAATATATCTCTATACTAGAAAAAACTAACAAGACTTTTATCCTATCAGATTCTACAACCATAGACATATCATCTACTGGTACCTTTTCACTATAGGTATTTGCAAAATCATACTTACTAATTAGTCTTTCTATAAACTCTATCATATCTGCTTGGACTATAAGTTCATCATTTAAATGAATTTCAAAAGATGGTATATCTTCTCCATAACTACCTTTTAATAATATCTTATAGGTGCCGAATTCCGTCTCAAGCTCAACTACTTCCTGGCCTTTTTCTATTCTTTGACCTAAGTCTATCGCTATATCGTATTCCCTAATATCTATATAAGCCGGTAGTAAATATAAATTCATAGACTTATATTCAATATCTTCAATAATAGAATCATCTACATGCCAAGTTTTATCAAAGCCAAATACATTCCTAAAAGCTTCACTATCAGTAATTTCTTCGTTAAACCAAGCTGGTAGTTTCCCATCAGTATTATAGGCTAAAAATTCTGCTGCATCAGTTATTTCTTCCCTTACCTTACGCGATGGTTCCTTGCTTGCTGGAACAATTGTATTGTCTACAAACATACCTTCTGCTACTAGTAACTTCTCCAATCTCCTAGCCTGGGACTTAACAGGTAGTGAATAGTAACCTGTTAAAGGCAGTACAGAAACAAGTGCTATAGCACATATAATTCCAACAATAATCATATAGGCCTTAGACTTTAAGGTAATTATTAATATGGCTCCACTTACTGAAAGTATCCAAAGTAGAACAAACCAATACTCACTATCCTTAAGGCCTGATTCACTTAGTCGAGCAATTAAGGCCCTAGCTTCAAAGGCAAGAATTATAAGGGCAGCAATAGGATAGAATCTTTTATAAACACCTGCAAGCTTAGAATCATGTTCTGATACCATCATATGTAACCAGATGCCTGCAATTGTATATACTGCTGCTATACTGGATAATTGAACAAAGTCTACTTGTGTGCCATCTATTAAGGTCCTTCCTGTCCAAAGAAGGAGTACAAGAGTTAAACCAATCATTATTGGAACCATAATATAGCCAAATAATATCTCTATAAATCTTGGTTGTTTGCTCTTTTCTATATCATAACTATCCTTTAAGCCCTTTCTAAGCTCTGGGAAATAGCCAACATATATAGTAAAGGCAATAAATGCACTTATTGTAGCTATATACATATATACCTTACTAGTCATATCTTGATATAATAAGGCTTGAAAGGCTCCTGCAACACCACTTACCCCTGCTAGTATCACTAGTCCATATAGAAGGGCAGTAAAAAAAGCCTTGTGGTTTAAAAATAAGGCCTTGGGTAGGTTCCCTTCTTCACTGGCTAAGGCCGTAAAAACAACAAACAGTAAATAGCTAATAAGCATTCCTACAATTAACCTAGTTACAGCTAGAGATGAAATATCTTTCCTAATAAGGTCTCCGTATTCATATGTTCTAAAACCAACTAAATAAAGACCAACAAAAACTAAAACACTTACAAGGATACTAATTATATTAGCCCCTATAAAGGCCCCCCTAGTACCAATCCTACTACGAGCACCACTTATTATCATTAGACTAAACAAGGCTCCAAAGGCAAAAGACCACTGGAGGGTATTAAGTAAAAAGTTATATTGTTCCTGGTCTTGCCAGTCTAATTGAATTCTTACAAATGTAACTAACATAAAAATAACTGCACAAGCTATTACAGCCGGAAAATCTCTAAATGATTTCATGGAGCCTGTTAGAACTTTCTTTATTGACTCGGCAAAGCTTCCCATAAAATTCCTCCTTTATCTTGAACTCGTAAACTAGGTTCAAGCTTTAAATATTTTGTTATTATATATTTTGTCCTTATATATATTGTTATTATAACCCATTACCCCTTATTAAGATATCAGATTTTACAAAATCATCAATATACAAGACTTTTTCCCTTTGTTTACAAGATTACCCATTGTTAATTATTTCTTTAACAGAATACTTGCATAATTAAATTGTTTATTTTAATATAGAATGATGACTTAAATAATAAACAGGAAGTGAATAAATTGACAGAAGGAAAAATTTCTAAATCATTAATATTTTTTGCCGTTCCTATCTTTCTAGGAAACCTTTTTCAACAGTTATATAACGTAGTTGACTCCCTAGTAGTTGGTAATGTTCTTGGCAAGGAAGCCCTTGCAGCAGTTAGTTCAACAGGAAGCTTAATCTTTTTGATAGTTGGATTTATAAATGGTATTTTTGTGGGTGCAGGTGTTACCATAGCCCGTTATTATGGTGCTAATAATAAGGAAAAATTATCCCTTGCAGTACATACAACAATAGCCTTTGGCTTTATAGCCGGAATAATTGTAACCCTTCTTGGAGTAGGATTCTCCCCCTTACTACTTAAATTAATGGGAACTCCAAGTGATGTTTATGCTGGTGCTGTAACATATCTAAGGATTTACTTCTTAGGTGGTATTGGTATAGTAATGTATAATGCTTGTATGGGTATATTCCAAGCTATTGGAGATAGTAAGCACCCTCTCTATTACCTAATAGTCGCGGCAATAACCAATATAATTCTAGATATCTTGTTTGTAGCAGTACTTGACTTTGGAGTTGGTGGGGCTGCTATAGCAACAATCATATCCCAATTTCTTAGTGCCATCCTTGGCTTTGTTAAACTAACAAGGGTGGATGGTGATTACAAGGTTAATATTAGACAAATTAGAATAAATATAGATATGCTTATTCAATTACTTAAAATGGGCCTACCTACAGGAGTCCAAAACTCAGTTATTGCCTTTGCTAATGTTATTGTTCAGTCAAACATTAATGCCTTTGGTTCTATTGCCATGGCTGGTAGCGGGGCATATACAAAACTAGAAGGTTTTGGCTTCCTTCCTATCACAAGCTTTAGTGTTGCCCTTACAACCTTTATAGGGCAAAATATAGGGGCTAAAAAATTTGACCGTGTTAAAAAAGGGGCCCGTTTTGGGGTTATAGCAGGTGTAACCTTAGCAGAAATTATTGGTATTCTTATATGGATTTTTGCCCCAAGCCTAATTCGCTTCTTTAACTCCCAACCTGAAGTCATTGCTCAAGGTGTTTTAAGGGCAAGGGTTATATGTTTATTTTACTTTTTACTAGCCTTTTCCCACTGCTTGTCCGGAATCCTTCGTGGTGCAGGTAAGACTAACATACCTATGATTGTAATGTTATTAAGTTGGTGTCTTCTAAGAATATCCTACATAACAATTATGGTTAAAGTAATTCCAGATATAAGGGTCGTTTACTGGGCTTATCCTCTAACATGGTCTGTTAGTTCCCTTGCCTTCTATATATATTACAAAAAGTCTAAACACATATTTGAAGAAGTAATCTAAAAAAGGTGTCAGTTTATACTGACACCTTTTAAGTATATTAATCTTATTTTAATACTATCATACTAGTCTTATGCAGTTTTTGAATCAATACTTAATTCATCATCAAGACTTTCTTCAAGTATATATGGATTCTTAAAATATTTCTCTAACAATCTAAATGAGTTGGCAAGGTATAAGCCATCACAAACCCTATCATCAATAGTGTAGCCAACCTGACAGCATTTCTTAATTACTAATTGGCCTCCTACAACCATAGGTAACTTCTCAGTCCTACCTAGGGCAGCAAAGAAACCTGCAGTACCAAACTCAGTTAGGTGGTGGTACACATAATCTGCCTTTATTGACTTTAGATATGTAAAAAACAAGGTTGTATGGTATGGACTAGCCTTTATAATACTCTTTGGCAGTATGTTCAACCTATCCATCCCTTTAAGTATCTTAACTAAGCCCTTCTTAACAACTCCAGGCAAGGACATAACAAGAACTACTATCTTATCTACATCAGTATTGCTTTTGTTATTCCTAGCTTCAGCAATTTCTCTGTCTATAATCTCTGCCACTTCAAAAATAGTTTCCTTACCAGTAAATTCGAACTTAACAGTTGTTTCTTCAGCATCATCTCGTAAGGAATGTTTAATAACCATTGAAATACTTATGTTATTTCTTTCATATATTTTACTGTTCATTATAAATCTGTTTAGATTTGGCCTTACTGCAAATAATCTCACATAGGCAGCAATAAAAACGTGTAAGTAGGTAAACCTATATCCTTGACTATTCCTATCAGATATATAGCTATCAATTCCATCTGTAATAATCACTTGTTTTGAAAAATTCTGAGCTTCAATGCGTTTATCCATTATATAAGGGATGATCTTTGTGAATGGATCGAGTGATTTAAGTAGTACTCCATCGCTTCTTTTCATGTTTGCCTCCTAACGCAATTATCTTACTTGTATTTTATCACATTTTAGGAATTTATACTATTAGAATTATTAACATAAGGCTCCTAAAACCTGACAATAGGAAATGGTCTTGGTCTTAGGAGCTTTGATACTCTATTCTATCCGTACTATAAAGTCTATTATGATATCTTCTAAATGTGGGCAAGATATTCTTAGTCTTCCTTCTTTTGCTTCTCCCTTTGTTTTAACATATGTTCCACCCATTCCACCCTTTAGCGAAATGACTCTAGGCCCAATAATATCAATTGCCCCTTCTGTTTCAAGGACAACCGGTTCATTAAAATAGTTCAACACATTGCCATATTCATCTACTGCCTTAATTCTTACTAGGGCGACATCATAAGAGGTCTTCTCTATTAAGTCGGTATGGGAGGCATCAGCCTTTAGGGACACCTTTTCCATAGGAGCCTTAATTACAGTCTTTACAACCCTTCCGTCCCTTATTGCTTCAAACTTATAGGTCCTTGAAGACCCACCCCAGTCCCCTATGTATTTAGTATATAATTCTACAGCCTTAGGATAATCTAGGCCCTTAGTTGACATTAATCTTGCTAGTTTAAGTTTTATCTTAGCTGGTAGGTTATTAAGTCCGTACAGGGATGCAGCATTAAGGGCTTCCTTAATATCTTTTGCGATTGCTGGTTTAAAATCTTCATTATCTTTTATCAAATCACCAATATAGTCATCAATTAGGATTGGTCCATGTTTTAGATACTTAAATGAAGAGTCTTCCTTCTTATACTCCTTAATAAATTGGTCGTTTCTATACATACGAACAATATCAGCATTAGTAATTATATAAACAAGGCCCCTATTACTTGCTGGGTGTTCTCCTATATCCATTGAAGAACTTATTGAAAGAATATGCCTTTCATCTGCCTGGCTCGCATATACATCTGCTGCTAGTTTAGGATTCCTAAACATATCCATTACACCATGATAACATATCCTATCTCCACTTCCAAAGTCCCTGTGGGTATTATAGTCAAACATACACCATCCGAAACTTCCTGCAATATCTTCTTGTTCATTAATTGCATCAAGGACTCTAGCATGGCGAAGGGCATGTTCTTGCCTATGTTTTTCATTATCAAAGGCCTTAGTCGGAAACATATGGCCATTATATTCACATACAAGATAGGGCTTATCCATATCTGGTGTAATCTTCTTCTTCTCTTCACAGCCCTTTGTTTTACCATCATGGGAGAAATCGTTGTAGGTATAAACATCTTCTAAGAAGCTACTTTTTTTAATATTACGAACCCCACCAGTAGGACGGGTTTTATCAAGCTTATGGGCTATCTCATTAGTTCTCATATACAGGCTATTATCATCAAGAGATTCGTTGATACGCACTCCCCACAATATTATAGAACAATGGTTTCTATACTGAAGAACCATATCCCTTGTGTTTTTAATGGCTTGTTCCTTCCATTCATCATCACCAATATGTTGCCAGCCTGGGATTTCTGTAAATACCAAAAGTCCAATTTCATCACACCTATCGATAAAGTGGTGGGACTGAGGGTAATGAGAAGTTCTAACAGCATTTAAACCAAGTTCATATTTTAAAATATCAGCGTCAAGCCTTTGCATAGATTCTGGCATGGCATAACCTACATAGGGATAGGATTGGTGGCGGTTTAGACCACGAATTTTTACCTTTCTATTATTTAAATAGAAACCATCTTTTCTAAACTCTATCTTTCTAAATCCTGTAGTTATGATTTTCTCATCTAAGACCTTATCCCCTTGTTTTAGCTGACTCTTAATCATATAGAGGACTGGCTTATCAATATCCCAGAGTTCAATGTTTTTTGCCTTAAGGCTAATAGTAGTATCCTTCTCACCAAGAGGTAACTCCCCTAGTAGTGAGTATTCTTTAGCATCTTTTTTCTTTATATATTGAACTATAGATGCACCTTCCATATAAGTATTTAGGCTAACCTCTGAGGTAATCTCTATCTCTGGAATATTACCTATATCAACATTACTATGCATGAATATATCTTCTATGTAGTTAGGATTAAAGACATCAATATAAACATCCCTATAAATACCGCCATAGGTCATATAGTCTATTACAAAACCAAAGGGTGGTATATTCCTATCTTCCCTACTATCTACCTTTACTACTAAGATATTCTTATCACCTATAAGAAGTTTATCACTTATATCTATGAAAAAGGCAGTATAACCACAGTGGTGGTCTCCAATCTTTTCTCCATTTAAGAAAACTTCACTTTCATGGGCTGCCCCATCAATGGTTAAGATTATCTTCTTACCTTCCCAGTCCCTTGGTACTTCTATCTCCCTTAGGTAGCCACTTACCATTTGGTATATACCTTCATCAAAGTAATTAAAGGGTGTTTCAACACAAGAATGGGGTAATCTTACCTCTTCTAATACACTATAGTCAAAGCTTTTATCTAACATCTCTTTGTTAAAGTTTTTTGTAAACCTCCAATTATTATTTAAGTAAATGCGTTGTCCCATAATTCTCCTCCTACTCCTTCTGCCTATTTATATTGTCTAAAATAAATTATAAAACAGATTTAAGCGGTTAAGTAAGCATACATTAGTTTTATAGTATTAAGGAGTGCGTCAATATGGGTCCTTTCCATACCATGAGAAGCATGTACCCCAGGCCCGATTAAGGCTCCCTTAATATCATTTCCTCCACTAAGTGATGCAGATACATCAGAACCATACATTGGGTAAACATCCACCGCATATTTTAGCTTATTGCTTTTGGCAAGTTCTATTAACCTGCTAGTAATATCATAGTCATATGGACCAGAACTATCCTTTACACAAATAGATACATCATGTTCACTACATGCAAGGTCTAGTCCGATACAGCCCATATCAATTCCCACTAATTCATCTATGTCTTCTGGAATATTAGCACATCCATGACCTACTTCTTCGTAAGTAGATACTATTATCTTAACCTTGTGCTTAGGTTTTGTTTCATATCTTGTAAATATCTCCATTAAACTAAGGGCACAAGTTGTTCCTGCCTTGTTATCAAGATATCTAGTTTTAATATAGCCTGAAGGGGTATAAGTAAACTTAGGGTCAATAGATATAAAGTCTCCCGTTCCAATGTCTAGGGCCTCTACATCCTCCTTTTTTGTAACTACTTCATCAAGTCTTACAACAATATTTTCTTCAGTTCTCTCCTTAGTCCTTGCATCCTTGTACACATGAACTGAAGGAGATGTAGAAAGCATGGTTCCTGTATAAGTCTTTCCACTCCTTGTATGTACTGTGCAGTATTCACCATCAAGGGTTGGGAATATATTACCACCTAATGAAGTAATCTTAAGGGTTCCGTCACTATTAATTGACCTAACCATAGCACCTAGGGTATCTACATGTACTGGTATACCAACACAGTAGCTATTATCCTTACCATCAATTTCAATAATCAGATTACCCTTTTTATTCCTTTCGGATTTATATCCATATTCTTTTGTAACATTCTCAATGTGGCTAATTACATTACCACAAAAGCCTGTTGGACTTGGTATATTTATTATTTCTTCTAATAACTTAACAGTATAGTCTTTGTTGATTTCTATCATTATATCTAATCTCCATTCCTTTTGATGTTTTTATTAAGAGGCCAGTGCTTGCCCCTTATTCTTTCTATCAATTATATCACATTAATAGATTAAAATAATCCTATAAATGGATTTTTACCACATAAAAAAGGCATGAGAATAATCTCACACCTTTTTTATGTTTATATGTTTAACTGTTATTAATTTGCTATTAATTTTTTATGAGATAATCAAATGCACTTAGTGCTGCTGTAGCCCCTGAACCCATTGATATTACAATCTGCTTGTAAATGGAATCTGTACAGTCTCCTGCAGCAAAAATACCAGGAATGTTAGTTGCACCTGCCTTGTCTACAAGAATTTCTCCTCTTTGATTGCATTCAACCACATCTTTAACCCATTCAGTATTAGGTATTAGGCCTATTTGAACAAACACTCCATCTAAACTTATCTGCTTAGTAATGCCTGATTCTCTTTCAATATAAGATATTCCATGAACTTTCTTGTCTCCAGTAATCTCCTTGGTTTCAACATTGGTTAAAACCTCTACATTAGCTAAGCTATATACTTTTTCTTGAAGTATCTTATCTGCCTTTAATTCAGGTAGGAATTCTAAAACAGTAACCTTTCTAGCAATTCCTGCTAGGTCTATTGCTGCTTCAATACCTGAGTTTCCTCCACCAATAACGGCTACATCTTTGCCCTTAAATAGGGGGCCGTCACAATGAGGACAGTAAGCAACTCCTTTATTCTTATACTCTTCTTCACCTGGCACTCCAATATTACGCCAACGGGCACCAGTCGCAATAATAAGTGTCTTACTCTTTAGTATTCCGCCATTCTCTAGTTCTACATGTATTAGGTCTTCTCTAGTGACCTTCTTAACTTTTGTTGATAACATGATGTCTACATCATAGTCTCTAACGTGGCCTTCTAGGTCTGCTGCTAGTCTAGTGCCCTCGGTTTGTTTTAGTCCTATATAATTTTCTATATTAAGGGTCTCATTAACCTGGCCACCAAATCTATCGGCAACTATACCAGTTCTTAGACCTTTCCTAGCTGCATATATTGCTGCACTTGCTCCTGCAGGGCCTCCACCAATAACAAGAACATCAAAGGGATCCTTGTTTGCATATTCAGATATATCTGGTCCAAAATCTAGCTTGGCTAGGATTTCTTCTACAGTCATTCGGCCACTAGCAAAGAACTCACCATTTAAATATACGCTTGGTACAGCTAGTATATCCTTACTTTCTACTTCGTCTCTAAAAACTGAGCCGTCTATCATGGTGTGGCTAATGTTGGGATTTAAGACGCTCATTATATTTAGAGCTTGAACTACATCAGGACAGTTGTTACAACTTAGGCTAACATATGTCTCAAATCTTAGTTCGTCCTTAATCTCAGCTATTTGCTTAGCTACCTTTTCATCTATCTTAGGAGGTCTTCCACTTACTTGTAGAAGGGCTAAGACGAAAGATGTAAATTCATGACCTAGGGGAATTCCTGCAAATGTTACCCCCATATCTTCATCCTTACGGTTTATACTAAAACTAGGTGTCCTAGGAAGGATAGCTTCCTCTACACTAATCTTATCTGACATCCCAGCTACTTCTTCTACTAGTGCCTTAATATCATCTGAAATCTCGTCGGAGCCTGTGCTGACCTTAATCAGCACATCTCCTTCAAGTAATTTAAAATATTCGTTTAACTGAGCTCTAATGTCTGCATCTAGTAGCATAAAATCGCCCCTTAAATCTTGCCTACAAGGTCAAGACCTGGCTTAAGTGTTTCTTTGCCTTCTTTCCATTTTGCAGGACATACTTCATTAGGATTTTCTCTTACGTACTTAGCTGCCTTAAGTTTGCTTACGATAACATCAGCATCTCTACCTATGTTACCAGCATTTATTTCTATAGATTGAATTACTCCGTCTGGGTCTATAATAAATGTACCACGATCTGCCTGACCAGCTTCTTCTATTAATACATCAAAGTTACGGCTGATTTCATGGGATGGGTCCCCAATCATTGTATAGGTAATCTTACCTACTGCATCTGAACTATCATGCCATGCCTTATGTGTAAAGTGAGTATCTGTTGAAACTGAATATACTTCTGCTCCTAAACTCTTAAGAGTTTCGTATACGTTTTGAAGGTCTTCTAACTCTGTTGGACATACAAATGTAAAATCTGCAGGATAGAAAACAACTATACTCCACTGACCTTTTAAGTCCTCATGAGTAACCTCAACAAATTCACCGTTACGATACGCTTGTGCCTTGAAAGGCTTAACTTGTGTTCCTATTAATGACATAATAAATTCCTCCTCTATATTAATTATATTGTTTATATATTACTTGTTGATAATGATAACAATAATCATTACTGACATTATATTTATAATAATTACTTTTGTCAACCCTTATTTGAAGAAACTTTTAAAATAATTATTACTTAGTGCCCCTATAGTATATTAGACCTATATATAAAAAAACTGACCCCTAATAATTAGAATCTCTTCTAATATATGGAGCCAGTTAATTAACACTTATTAATTAATCTTTCAATATTTTATTGTTTTGTCATTTCTTAGGCAAAGACATAACCCTATTCTTACCTGTATTCTTTCCAAGGTATAAGGCTTCATCTGCCCTAGCAACTACTTCTTC
>JAAYRG010000241.1 GCA_012518885.1 Clostridiales bacterium
GAGATAAAGAAAGAGTAAGTAGCTATGTTACAAAGTACGTTACAAAGGACTTAGAAAGCAGTATAAAGGAATTAAATGCTAAGATGTATTATTGCAGCAGGTGGCTAAGTAGAGCCAAATTAATAAAAAAAGGCTGTACCACGGAAATGTACAAGCCTACTTACATAAAACAAACAGATGACGGAGAGTTCCTATACTCTGAACAATGGTTACCGCCAATGTCAGAAGAACAAGCCGAATTATATGTATATAATACTACAGGTTCTAGTTGGCAGTCAATAGATTACGCTGAATATAACCCATTTGATAGTAAGTAAAAATCGTGAAAGCTGTCAAGAAAAATACTCTTTTTTTGAGTGTAGCGAAAAAAAAGGAAGATTATTCTTGATAGCTTTCTGTATATCTTTTAGACAAAACCCATGCTTGCTTAGGAGGTATTGGAAATGCACTTTCTTCCAATACCTCTTAATTACTAAAAAGCAACAATGTAAAGGCGTATAGAAAAGTAGGTCTTAGTCGTTGTGTATATCTGTAAAAAATATTGACAAGCTAGGATAATAATGGTAAGCTAATGGTAAGCTAATGCTAAGCTAATGTTAAGCTATTATATAGAAAGGGGTAATAATATGAATGAAAAGAAAGTAACGTTACAAGTTATAGTTAGTCAGAATTTAGCTGATAGGATTGATTACTATGCAAACTATATGGGAATGTCTAGAAGTGGTTTTTGTGCGTCTATTATCGGTCAAGGAATACTGGGATATGACAAGGTAGGTAGTATCCTTGAAAATTATGTAGTTAGTGAAATTCACAAAGAAGAATTAAAGAAGAATTAATGAAAGGAGGGGTAACATGATTAGAGAAATATTGACAAATGAAGGAATGTTTGGAAGTTTTAAAGACATAGTTGCTCATATGAGAGTTGAGAAGTTGGAAACTATTGAAATAAAGTATATTCGTACTTGGGCGAATACTTATTTTGACCGATTAGCTGGAGTGTATACGTACGAGGAAATGAAACAGGTTATTGATACAGAAGGGGTGTTAGAAATTGTCTAGAGAGTTGCAAAGATTAAATATAAATATGCCTGCTGACCTTATACAACAAGTAGATGAATATGCAGAGCGAATGAATTTAAACCGTACAAGTGCAATGATAACATTAGTTAGCAATGGTTTAGAACAAGAAAATGTTATGTCTGTAATTTATCAGTTGCTTGATAGGGTTTTAGAGTTAGAAGAAAATGCAAGGGTAGAATTGCTTAATAGGGTTTTAGAGTTAGAAGAAAGGTTGTTAGTACGATAATGTTGAATATTAGAAAAATGCAAAAGCCTTTCGCAAGGGATTCCCACGCGTGGGAACTTTGCGAAAGCTTGCTTTTCTATTTCAGTATACTTGACATAGTATCATATTACGGTCAATTATAAAAAAGGTGGTGAGAAATATAATAGAAATCGTTTATAAAAAGTATGTTGACAGCGCCTATGATTACAACGTTGCCTATCTTAAAAAATATGGGGATAGATATAAGGTACAAGTTCTTAAATGTGCCAGAAAAAAAGGCGTAAGCAATTTGGTTTATAATAAAAAAGGTGCAGTAAATGATAAAAAGTTGGATTGTAATATCCGACGTGCAAAAAATACAATTAAAGAGTTGGTATTGTGCAATGATTGGGAATATTTTATTACTTTGACTTTAGACCAAAAAAAATATGATAGGTATAATTTGCAAAAATTTAACAAAGACCTAAGCCAATATATTAGGAATTTAAGAAGGAAATATAATACAGATATCAAATATTTATTAATACCAGAACAGCATAAAAACGGTGCTTGGCACATGCACGGCTTTTTAATGGGATTACCAAAATTAGAGTTAGAATTGTTTAGTAAAGAGCAGAAATTGCCTTATTACATTCTTAACAAGTTGGAAAACGGGGAGGAAATATTCAACTGGCCAGGATACCAAAAAAGGTTTGGAAATTGCGATATAGAACCTATTAGAGATAAAGAAAGAGTAAGTAGCTATGTTACAAAGTACGTTACAAAGGACTTAGAAAGCAGTATAAAGGAATTAAATGCTAAGATGTATTATTGCAGCAGGTGGCTAAGTAGAGCCAAATTAATAAA
>JAAYRG010000242.1 GCA_012518885.1 Clostridiales bacterium
ACTTAACACCTGCATCTAGTAAACGCTGGGTTAGGTCTGCATCTTCAACAATACCTGTATAATAAGTAACTGATGTTAGGCTATCTTCCTTATAGCCCTTAGGAATTATCTGAATCCTATCTGACTTCCTAATTACCTCTTCAACCTTGCCATCAGATACCATCTGTAAAAATCCATCATATGATACTTCTTTGTTAGTATTTTTCTCAACTTGCTTGTTTAGTTGAGAAACCAAAAACATCATTAGTGCAACAACTAATATCACATATATAAAATTTCTATTATTAAAGCGATTATTATTGGACTGTTTGTTCTTGTTGTTACTTGGTTTATTATTCATACGCCCTCCTCCGATCATTAAGCTATCTTTAAATAAAATGTATATGTATATAAAAACACTAAGAATTGACTAAAAAGTCAATTCTCCAACTTTGTTAATACCGACATAGTAATCTAAAACACTATGAAGTTTTAAATTACAAAAGTATAGTAAAACTCCAAAAAGCAAAGTTAGTGGGCATTACCAACTTTACTAATACATTATAATCTTAGTGATACAATAAATCAATAAAAATACTATGAACTTTTTGTGACCAAATAAGGGCTTATTCTTTATTTTTCGTTAAAAAGTTCGGCTAATAAAAGTATAGCAGAACCAATAAATATGCAGATGTCTGATATATTAAATATGATCTTCTTTAAAAACTTAAAGCTAAAATAATCTACTACATATCCTCTTTTGATTCGATCATAGGTATTGCTAGCAGCCCCACCTAGGATTAGAGAAAGGGCTAACTTAACCCAGGTTTTCTTATCCTTTGGTAATATAATAGCAAAAACAAGAACCAATAATCCTAAAAGTACACAAGATAAGGCTTTAATGAAACTTGGTTTGTTTTCAAAAATATTAAGCATGGCCCCCTTGTTATGGTAGCGGTTAAGGATAATATTACCACCAAGGATTTCTTCCTTAGCATGCATATCTTTATTCTCTTCTATATAATTCTTAATCTTAACTTCTAATATAAAGATTGAAATAGCAAGTAAGATAAAAAACATAGCCTTCCTCCTTATCTTGTATAAGTACAGTTCTTGTCTAAAGTTACAGTATCCTATTAAGATTAATTATACCAATAGTATAGGTGGTTTTCAATTGATTTAGACAAGAACTAGGGAAGTTTTCCAGTGGGTTTCTTATAAACACAATATTAAACTCCCCAATTGGGTATCTAGACCAATTGGGGAGTCAGTTATCTCATCAACTCTTCTTAATTTACACCTTAACTTGATTTTATTGCTTCATCAAACTTAATCTTAGAAGGTGCAAAGTCTAACTTTCTAACAAAAGCTGCTGCCTCTGTAGCACCATATATCCTATCCATTCCACTATCTTCCCATTCTACAGAAAGTGGCCCCTGGTAGTCATGGGCATTTAATACTCTAATTATTTCCTCAAACTTCACATCGCCATGGCCTAATGAACGGAAGTTCCAGCCTCTTCTTAAGTCACCAAAATCTATATGGGAACCTAGAAGGCCTGAACGACCATCTAATGTTACCGCAGCATCCTTCATATGTACATGGTATACCCTATCAATAAAGTCTTCAAGGAAGATATGAGGAGTAACACCTTGCCATATTAAATGACTTGGGTCAAAGTTCAGTCCAAACTCTTCACGGTCTTTAAACTTTTCTAACAATCTTTTTGTAGAGTAATAATCAAAGGCAATCTCTCCAGGATGTACTTCTAATGCAAACTTAACGCCATTTTCCTTAAATACATCTAAGATAGGAACCCAGAGGTCATATATTTCTTGGAAGCCTGCTTCTATCATCTCTTCTGTTGTTTGAGGGAAAGAATAGATGTATTTCCATATTGGCGACCCTACAAAGCCTGTAACTACATAGCATCCAAGTTTTTTGGCTGCTATTGCACAGCATTTCATTGTATCTATAGCCCACCCACGAATTTCATCTTTCTTACCTGCTAAACTAGGAGGAGCAAAGTTATCCAAACGAGGGTCATCATAGTCTCCTACACATTGACCAATAATATGGCTAGCCAATGCAACCATTTTTAAATCATACTTAGCTAGAGTATCTAGAATATACTTAACATATTCATCGTCATTTGCTGCCTTTACTGGGTCAAGATGTTCACCCCAACACGCTAGTTCTACTCCATCATATCCCATTTCTTTTACAGTTTTACATAAGGTTTCAAACTCCATATCTGCCCATTGTGCAGTTGTAAGTGTAAGTAATCTTCCCATTATACTTCCTCCATTATTAATAAATATGAAATAAGACTAAGGTTTCTAAACTCTTTATCTACATATCTACCCATACATTGCCCTTTTCTTGACTAGCAAGACAGGCTTCAATAAATTTAACACCATCGATTCCATCTACAATAGTCGGATAATCAATCATACTTTCATCAAAAGTTCCCTCGGCCTTGGCTACTAAACAATCAATAAAACTTGAATATAGGTTACTCATGGCCTCAAACCAGCCTTCAGAGTGGCCACTTGGTAATCTTTGATATCTAGCTGCCTTCTCATAGATACAACCATGTCCCCTATGAATCTCTAGGTTACTACCATCAAGCTTAGACAGGAATATCTTTTCAGGCTCCTCTTGGAACCAACTAATAGCTCCCTTAGAACCATAAATCCTAATTCTAAGTCCATTGTCATGGCCAATGGCAATTTGAGATGTCCAATATACACCTGATGCTCCATTGTCATATTCTACTAGTACAACAGAGTTATCATCTAGCTTTCTGTTTGGAACTATCTTCTCCATCTTGGATAGAACTCTTTTTACCTTCAAACCAGTCATTTGATATACAGTATTCTCAATATGGGTACCAAGGTCACCTAGGGAGTTTGTTTTTCCAGATAAATTAGGGTCTATTCTCCACTCTGCTTGCTTGTTACCTGTAACGTCCTCTTCGGCAAGCCAGCCCTGAGGATATTCACCCATAACTGTTCTAACTTCACCAATTTCTCCTGCTGCAATCATCTCTCTTATATTCTTAGCTGTTACATGGCCTGAATAAGTATAGGTAACCAGGAATAAAAGGTCCTTTTCTTTTGCCAGTCTTTCTAACTCTAGGGCATCTTCAAGGGTAGTAGTAAGCGGCTTATCACAAGATACATGAATACCTGCTTCTAGGAAAGCCTTACAAGCATCATAGTGGGAATTATTTGGTGTTACAATACACACAAAGTCAATACCATCTTCTCTTTCGGCTTCTTTTCTAGCCATCTCTTCAAAGTTCTCATAAAGCCTATCTTCATCAATTCCAAGTTCTTTCCCCATTTGTAATGTCTTTTCATATGTACGTGAAAAACATCCAGCAACTAACTGGGCCTTGCCATCTAAGTTAATAGACCTTCTGTGTGCATCACCAATTAGTGCTCCTGGTCCACCACCGACCATACCATACTTTAATACTTTACTCATACTTATCCCTCTCTTTCTAAATTATTCTCTACGATTTTGAATCATTTGCAAACCTACAGCAACTAGAAGAATCATACCTTTAACAGAATCATTTAATAGTGCATTCATACCCAATGCTGTGATTATCTTATCTATTAAAGTAAATGACATTGTCCCAAAAATAATTCCTGCAATTTTGCCCTTACCCCCTGCCATACTGATACCACCAATTACTACGGCAGCTATAGAATATAGTTCAAAGTTCCTACCTGATGTAGCTGGGTCAAATGAGGTATCTTTAGCTATCTTTAGAAAAGATGCAAATCCTACTAGGGCCCCACTTATAGCAAAGACCATTATACGGGTCCATACAGCCTTAACACCTGCTAACTTGGCGGCCTTTTCATTACTTCCTATAGCATATACATGCTTACCAAACTTAGTAGAAGTTGTAATGTAAATCATAAGAGCTGCAAGAATGGCAAATACAATAACTATATTTCCTATTGTAGCAATTCTTCCATTACCAAAATTAAATAAGGCCTGATAACTTTCCTTACTAGCATCAATACGATACCTAGTTTCTCCCATTGAGTTCATCATATATTGTGAAACCGAACGGTATATAAGCATGGTAGCTAGAGTCACAATAAAAGAAGGCATATCTAACTTTCCAATCAGAAGCCCATTAATAAACCCACATAAAAATCCTAGTACTACGGCACATAACAAAGTTAATATAATACTTCCTACAGAATTATAGAATAAGATAGTAAGACCACCAACAAAGACGAAGGAAGAACCTACTGACAAATCAATATCACCAGTTAAGATTATAAGGCCCATTCCAAGTGCAATTGTTCCAAGAATCGCACTATGTAGTAATATGTTTGTTATACTAGTCCATGTGGTTTCCCTACCATTAGTTATGATAAAGCCTATGAATATACCTAGGAAAATAATTATATAATTGTAGTTAGCCCAAACCTTCTTTAATACTTTCTTCAAATCATATTGTTTAGTACCTGCACTGTTGCTTTTAGACATACTCCTTATTCACCCCCTATAGCTTCCTTGTAAACAGCATTAGTTGCATAGAGCATAACCCTTTCTTCACTAATTTCAGAACGTTCAAGTTCGGCTGCAATTCTTCCATGATAAAAAACAATACAACGATCTGCAATCTTTTGAATTTCTGGAATTTCAAGAGTGTTAATAATTATTGTTTTCCCTTCTTTGGATAAGTCCAAGATTAATTTATATATTTCACTTTTGGACCCCACATCAATTCCTTGGGTAGGATTATCAAAGAGGAAAATGTCAGCCTTTGTGTTTAACCATCTGGCTAATATTACCTTTTGCTGACTACCACCAGACAAACTTGTAATAATATCATCTGGGCTATTGGTCTTTATATTTAATGTCTGTTCATACTCCTTATACTTGCTAACCTCTTTAGCCTTATTAATATGTTGCTTTTTAGGATTTAAGGCATGTTCTGAGACATATTGGTTTTCTAATACTGTCATATCAGGAAGAACAGAGTTCTCTTTTCTATTGG
>JAAYRG010000243.1 GCA_012518885.1 Clostridiales bacterium
ACTGGGACTATATATGCAAGGTTGGTAATAACTCTAATGAGCAATCAGAGCAAATTATTGAGCTTATTGATGAAGGGGTAGACTGTATAATTATGCTTCCTATGGACGGTGCATCCCTTAAAACAGCGGCCAAAAATGTTCAGGATGCAGGCATACCCCTTGTTATATTTGATAGAGAGATACCTGACTTTGCACCAACTGCCACAGTAAAGGGAGATAATACGGGCATAGGTATTAAGACAGCGGAAAGGTTTAATGAAATGTTTCCAGAAGGTACCAAGGTGCTAGAAATAATGGGAGACACATCAACGGTTCCATTTCAAAGAACAGATGGTTTTGATGAAACTATTAGTTCAAGTTTTACAAAAGAGCAGATTGGGTATACAGGATGGCAAAGAGAATATACCAGGACTATTTTTAGAAAGTGGATTAATGAACAAAGCCAGGAGGCTATAGAGTCAGTAGGAGCAATATACACTCATGATGATGAAATTGCCCTAGGTGTACTAGATATTCTAGAAGAATATAAGGTTAATGAGAATTTAATTAAGAAGTTTACAAACCTAAAAGTAATAGCAGGCTCTTCTGGGTCGCAAGAAATGTTTCATAGAATTAAGCAAGAGGAACAATATATTTTATTCTCACTTACCTATGCCCCTACAATGATGAGAGAGGCAATAAGGGTTGGAGAGAAGATTATAAAGGGTGAGGAGTATGAAGAGATGACTATTTTTCAGACCATTGAGGTAAACAAGGATAATGTTGAAGAATTCTTTGATGCTAACTCACCTTTTTAAGAGGGATGATTAAGGTATGTATAGGCTAATAGTGGTAGACGATGAAATGGTTATTAGGAAAGGCATGTGTAATTACATAGACTGGAATGCAATGGGTTTTGAAGTTGTAGCTGATTTTGAAGATGGTAAAGAGGCTATAGAATATATCCAAAGTCACAAGGTGGAGGCAATTCTAACAGATATTGAGATGGCAGAAGTTTCAGGTTTGGAACTTGCCAAATACATACATGATAATAAGCTACCCATTAAGGTTGTGATAATTAGTGGATACAAAGAGTTTGAATATGCAAGAGCTGCAATCCAATATAATGTTGAACATTATCTGCTAAAACCTATCAAGATGAAGGAAGTCCAAGATGTTTTTGGGCGGATTAGACTAGAATTAGAGCAAAGAAATGAAGAAGAAAAGTTAAATGTATCAAGGGAGAAAGACTTTAAAGAATTGCTACCTGCCCTTCAGGAACAATTCTGGATTAGCCTTGTGGTTGGTGGTTCACACAGTAGAGAGAGTATAAAGAAGAAAAAAGAAATGTTACACATGGACTTTGACATCCAAAGGCCTTGTTCTATTATTGATGTGAAGCTACTAATAGACGAGGATAGCAACCAGCTATATTATAATCAGCATGAAAACAAAATCAATTTAATTAACAACATATTTAGAGATGATAAGAAGGATGTAAGTTATTTCCCTATATATCTTTCTAATGGTATGTTAAAGGTCATTGCGACAATTAAGAAGGATATCCCTATAGAAGAGTTTAGAAGCTACCTTGAATTACAGATGAGAGAGAAAAGGGAGTCTGTTAAAAAGCTACTAAGGCTAAAGATGGTAACCCAGGTAGAGAAGACATTTAACAACATTATGGAACTAGCAGAATATAAATATGAACTTCAGGTTTATATCCAGGAAGATACTAATAAGGTTCGTCTAGTAGAAGAAGACTATGAGCGTTTAAAGCAAAAGTACAAGTTGATTATGGAGACAATCAATGATGGAGACTTTGGTGAACTAGATACTCTAGTTGACAACATATTTTTTGAATTTAGAAACCTTCCCATTGACCAAGTAAGACAATTACAAATTAACATGTTTTCCATGTTATCAAGTAAATTCATGAAAATGGGTAATGACTTATGGATAGCTATGAATGAAAAGGTTGATTATCAAAAACTATCAAATATCAATGATAAGAACCAATTAAAGCTTGTTTGCAAGAGTATCTTAAAAGATATAATCCAAGCAATTAACAAGAGGCAAGATAACCTATCTAAAACTATTATTGAAAAGGCTATTAGTTATATGAAGGCTAACTTTGACAAGGATATATCCTTGGAGCAGGTTGCTGATAGGTATTTCTTAAACCCAACTTATTTTAGTAGGCTATTCAAAGAGTTTACAGGTACAACATTTATTGACTATCTAATAGAGCTACGTATGGAGGAGGCAAAAAGGCTACTCTCCCTTGGCAAGTATAAGGTTTATGAAGTTAGCCAAAAGGTAGGTTACCATAATGACAAATACTTTTTTAGGGTTTTTAAGAACTACACCAAACAAACACCTTCAGAATATTGTAGAAAATGGGCATTAAATGATGAAAGAAAACAAGTCGAAAAAAATAAACTACAAGCATAACAACTTAATATTTCAGTTCCTTCAAGACTACAGGTTTAATAGTATCTTGGTTAAAAACTTTATAATAATATTTATTATACTAGTTTGTGCTTTTAGTGGAGTTATGCTTTTGGTATCTAACAAGATGAATAAGATAATTGAAAAAGAAGTTGGAACCATGAGTCTTAACTCCCTTAGTAAAACTAAAGAGAGTATGGATACTGTTATGAATGAAGTAGTGCAGATATCAGGCCAGTTATCCCTAGATAATGATGTAGGTCTCTTTCTACTTTCTAATTCAGAGGATTTAGAAAATACCGCTATACCTCTAGCAGCCAAGAACAAGATAAAAATGTACTCAGGTATTTTTAATTATATTGACTCTATTTATATTTGTTCTAATAAGAGTAAATATATTGTAACCAATGAAGGCGGAGGTAGAATCGAAGACTTCTCTGATATGACCTGGTATACCAACTTTACTGAGCGTGTATATGAACCTGCAAGAATGATAAGTAGGTTAAAGGAAGATAGTTATCCTTATTTAATTTCTTATATACAGCCTATAAGATTAACACAGATGCAATTCTTAGGTGGTATTATTGTAAATATCAATGTGGAAAAACTAGATAGGCTTGTGGATACTAATGCAGATAATATCCAGCAAAATCTGCTGATTGTGGATGATAGGGATAATATTTTGTTTAGTACTAATAATGATGATATTACAAAGAAAATTAGCCAACTAGATTTCTATAAGGCTTTAGATGAAAGTAATCAAGAAGGCTATTCTATAGTTTCTAATAAGGAACAAGACTTTATAGTAACTACTGTTGATTCTGATATTTTCAAATGGCGTTATATATCCATATCATCCATAAGTACATATAAGGAATACCAAGATGATTTTCATGACTTCTATATTATGTTGGTTTTCTTTATCTTCCTAATATCAGGAATAAGTGGGGTTATTATGTCCCTATATAGTTATACACCTGTTAAGAGTATCTTAAGTCTACTTAAGAACCCAGACTTATATAATACTACCTTTACAAAAGAAAGTGGTTTTAGAAAAGATGAGACCCATGAAATAGCCCTAAATATTATACGTAACCTATATTCCAACCAACAGATGCAAAAAGAATTAGATAGGTATTTAAACATAATTAGTAAGGCACAAGTTACAGCCCTTCAAGCCCAGATTAGTCCACATTTTCTATATAATACATTGGAGAATATACGTTGGAGGGCCATTGATGTATGCCAGGGTGATAATGAAGTTTCACAAATCATTATGAATTTATCTGAAATGTTGCGTGTTAGTTTAGATAATGAGCAACATATTATTACCATTGAAGAAGAAATAAGGAATAGTAAGTTGTATATAGAGATACTACAACTGCGATATAAGGATAAGCTTACTGTTGTGTGGGATGTTGATGAAGAGGCCTTATCATCATCTATCGTTAAGGTAAGTCTACAACCAATTATTGAAAATGCGGTATATCATGGTATTAAGCCAATGCGAGAAGGTGGATTAATCCAAATTAGTATAAAAAAGATTGGTGGTAGCATTGAAATAAAGGTATCTGATAATGGACAAGGTATGAGTAAAGATGATGTAGATACTTTAAACAGTGATTTTAAAGAAATATATTCTTTTAAAGAGGGCCATATTGGTTTAAGAAATGTTAACCAAAGATTGAAGTTACTAATAGGCGATGAAGCTAAGATGTATGTTAGCAGTGAAGTAAATTGTGGTACAAGTGTTACTATCATCTTACCCTTTTCAATAAAAGAGTAAAGTATATGGGGGCAATAATGAAGAAGGTTATATTATACATAGTGATTACTTTAACATTATCTTTTACTATTGGCTTCATTGTTAATTCACCAAAGACATATGGAACAAACCATGAAGTCAAAGAAGAAGAGATTGTTATTAAGTGGTTATTATTTGGTGAGAAGTATAAAGAATCAGATTATGTCTTTGAAAAATTCAATGAAGCATTGCTAGAGTTTTTTCCTGATACAAGGGTTGAGTTTGAGGTTGTACAAAAGACAGCCTACAAAGAAAAATGGGATATAAAGATGGTCACAAACGAAACTGTAGATATAGCTTGGTTAGGAAGTGATAGCCTAAATTATATTGAAGAAGTAAAGAAGGGGTCTTTAATGGCCCTTAACTACTTAATCAAGGCCCATGGTAGTGACTTAACTGAGAATATTCCCAAGGAATTATGGGAACTACAATACTGTGATGGTAATATTTATGGCATACCTATACCTGGAGTCCTATATAGGAAGAACTATTCTGTAGTTACAAACAAAAAGCTAATAGAACGATATGGAGATATTAAGAAGATTGGTGAAGTTAATCGAGCTAATAAGTACACTACAAGAGAATGTCTTACAGTATTTGAGGAATATTTAGAAAATGTAAAAGAAAACAACGCTATTGGAACTGGAGTCTCCTATAAGTCTTTTAGTCAAATAGCTGATAAGGGATATGAAGGTATATATGGACTTAACTCACCCTTTGTAATTAAGATTTTTGATGAGAAACCTACCGTTTATAATAAATATGAATTACAAGACTATAAAGACTACTTTGAGACCATGGCAAGTTGGTATGAAAGGGGATATATTAGGCAAGATGTTCAAGATGTATTAAATCCCTATAGTGAAGATGGTAAGCTTAAAGGAAGTATCTTGTTTATAGATGAATATGGGGAAAATGGAACAGTTCCTGATAAGATACCTACAGAGTATGAAGAAGTAAGAGAAGACCTTGAAGGATATAAATATATACCCTACGGGTCCTGTAGGAACTCAGTTGTAATTCCAAAGACTTCTGAATATCCCAACCGTGCTATGGAAATCATCAACCTGCTAATATCAAAAGAGGGCCAGGACCTATATCGTTTATTACTAAATGGAATTGAAAAAGAACATTATATTATAGTTGAGGATAACCTCATAGCTAGAATGTCAGATAATGATAGTAAATACCTATACATGCTTTCTCAATATACAGTAGGTAATGTTTTCAATAATTTTGAATTATCAAAGGGAGAATTTGATAAGTTAAATGAGTACAATTCCAATGCTATAGGCTCTCCCCTAATAGGATTTGATTTAGATACTAGGATGATTGCTATTGAAATGGCTAAAGTTGACCTAATAGTTGATGAGTATAAGGACCAGTTATGTCAAGGAAGTTCCCCTGATTGGGAAGCAACCTATAATGAATTCATACAAGCCATGAAGAAGGCAGGCTCTGATATGGTAATCGAAGAAATGCAGTGGCAGATTGATGAATTTATTAGGAAGAAGTAATTTAAATATCTAGGAGAAAGGGCAGTATATAGCTGTCCTTTTTTTGTGACATGAAAAGAAAAGATACTTTTATGGGATTTGTATACCATTTGTAATTAAAGATGTAAAGAAAAGTAGTAGATAGTGGAAAAGTACACCCCTTATTTAAAATAAAAGAGTTAAAATTATATTGTAAAACAATAATTGCTGTAATTCTATTATG
>JAAYRG010000007.1 GCA_012518885.1 Clostridiales bacterium
AAGTAAAAAAATCTAGTAAATTATAAACTTAATTCCTCTATACCATTTACTCTAATCAGATAATTATTTTTAAATCTATCGTCAAAAGTAACATCTTTACCAAACCATGAAGGTGGATTGAATTTTTTTGCAGCTATTTCATCAGGAAATTCTACCTCTAAGAAGTATAACCCTTCTAACTCCTTGTGAAACATATCTAACTCAGCGGTCAGTTTTTCATCTATAGTTATAAAATATCGTGTCTTGCTGATTATGTTATAATCTGCCTTTTCTAGCAGGTGATAATATGCCTCTTTTGATATTGGAAGTTCTACTTCCTTAGATATTAAGGCAGTGCTAGCCTTATCATCCTGGCCTTTAATCCTTGCCTTGTAGGTTATAAAGTAATCGTCGTTACTTTTTCTAATTCTAAGAACTGGGTCCTTAGTTGACAGATAGGCTTGTTCTATTTCTGCTTTTGGGTATTTACTTAAGTCATCTGGAAGGTTTTTTACTAAATATTTCTTTTCTATTTCCATATTTTCTCCTAAACTATGTCAATCTTTTAACAGTTCTATCACTAGTAGTATAGCTTTATTACTAGTTTATCTACCTTATACTATAAGTATAGCATTGTTTTTAAGATGAAACATTTTTTATTTATATATTAACCATATATATAAGATTTTGTCCACTTCTAAAATTCATTATATTATACTAAAAAAGGATATGCCTATAAATAAGCATATCCTCATTCTCCTATAATTGTAATATATATAGTATATACCAATTAATAATACTATTACCAAATAGTAAGCTAACTATTATACCTGCCGAAAGATAGGGGCCAAAGGCTAATGTTCTATCAGCATTCATAAGGCGCATCTTCAAGATATGTATAACTGATGCAAAAATTGCTCCTAGGATAAAGGAAAGTATGACTAGCTTCCAGCCAAGTAGTAGGCCTGCACCTGCCATTAGCTTTACATCTCCACCACCTATACCCCTTCCTCCTGTAACATAGAAGATTATGGCTAGAAATGAAGATACTGCAAAAAGGCCAATTACATGGTCAAGAAGTAAAGCATTAGTCCTTTCTATTCCAAAATACCTGATGATAAGACCTATCATAGCTAAAACTAGTAATGTCTTAGTTAAGCCACCTGGTATTGTAAAAGTACGATGGTCTATCAAGCTTACAACAATTAAAAGTGAAATAGAAAGACAATAAATAATATTAATTAGTACTATCATACTGGTTTGCCAGCCATATATATAAAAGACTAACACATACAACAGGCCATTAGTTGCTTCTATCAGAGGATATTGTAAGGATAACTTAGCTTTACAATACCTACACTTACCCCCAATACTAATAAAACTAATTATGGGTATTAGGTCGTACCAACTTAGGGTCTTGTTACAAGACATACAAAAGGACCTGCCTGCTACAACTGTTTTACCTTTGGGAATTCGGTAAATACATACATTTAAGAAACTTCCAATTACTATACCAAATATAAATACTAGTATGTATATAATAATATCCATTATTTAACCACTTTCGTATTCTTATTCTTATCTACTGAAATATATTGGTCTTACCAAAAATACCATTCATAAAGTCATATTCTCCAGAACCATCCCAGGCTGATTCAGCAGCAAAGAATCTAGCAGTAAGATTTACACTTAAGTCTTGGCTTGAAGAAGTCACTTGACTTAATTGACTTTCCCCATTAATATCATCTTCATCACTTGTATCAACCTCTTGGCTAATTTCTTCTATTAGGGATACTCTTATACTAGGTGCTACTGTAAACTTATCCCCATCTTCAAAGGCTGTTAGGATTCTATTAAGTCCTGCATAGGATGTGATAAAACTAATATTTATATTTTTGGCAAAGTATATATCATTATTCTCACTAGAACTATAGCTAATAGAAGTTAATCTACCGTTACTTAAGATTATGTCACTTATATAATCAAGTAAGTCCGCTTCATCTAAGGTATCCATTAAGAAATCCCTTCGACTTTCAAGCTCATCTTCTAACTGGGCGATTTCGTTCTTTGTTTTTTCAACCAAAACTACCCTAGTACTTGCTTCAGTAATCTTTGAATCTAGATCACTAGAATGGTGTTCTAACTCCTTAATTTCGTCCTTAAGTGGAAAATAATACAGGTTAGCTAATAAAGCTAAACTAGAGAATAGTAGGGCAATTATAATAAGATATTGTTCTCTTTTTGTTAACTTTGTCACTACAATGCCCCCACTTTCTTTTCAATATTTTCTAGCTTATCCTTTAAATATTGTCTATCAATAGAAGCTCCTGTTTCATAACCTTCTTTTGACTCCTCTTCTGATTCTTCTTTAGTTTCATCACTTGCTTCTTTGGAAAGTTCAATATCATAACTTACTGTTAGGTCAAAGCTGTAACCTTCCTCATAGCTCCTAAGTGAGCCTAGAGAAACATAAATTACCCTTTCAATCCTTCTTAAGTTAACCATAAACTGACTCACTAAAACCGGGTCTTTACTTGTAGTTATTCCAGATATGTCTAACTGACCAGCTTCATAAGAAAGGTCCACGATATTTATGTCTCTTGGAATTACACCTTCAATTTCAGATAATACTAGGGATAAGATAAGGTTAGTTTCGCTAATATTATCGAAAGCCTCCACCCTATCTTCTAGTAATTTTAGCCTTGCAACTAATTCTTTATACTCTTCTTCAGTTGCTGTATATTTTGCTAACTCAAGTTCTTTCTTAGCTATTTGCTTTTGCAATTCTATTTTATCCATGTTTGGATAATAAAACATAAATAATCCAGATGCTATTATAACTAGGACTAATACTACAATAAAGCCAGATGCTATCCTATTACTATCACTAGCCTTCTTCTTAGGTAGAAGATTAATATCACCTCTCACGTCTCCACTCCTCCCGTAATGTAACTCCAATAGCCTGAGGTAAAATAGAAGCATAACTTCCAAGGGCATCGGCTTTAGTAGTTGTTCTAATAACTTCTCCTATCTCCTTAACCTTAATTCCTAACTGGCTTTCTAGATAGCCTGGTAATCCCTTTAGAAGGGACCCTCCACCCATAACATATATTACATCAACAGACTCTTGAGTCCTGTTGCCGTAAAATTCTATGGTTCTTGCAAAGTCTCTAATTAAATAGTCAAAATAGTCATATACAGCCCTTACTATAGGGTCATCTAAGTCTCCTCCAAAAAAGTTCGTATTGTGCTTGAACTCTTCAGCATCCGCCTCATCCATGTCTGACCTTTGGGAAATAGTCTCTGTTAGGTATCCTCCCCCATAGCTAATTGATTTGTGTAAAAAATAATTACAATCTCTAAAAATCATAACCTCAGTAGCCTTGGCTCCAAAGTCAATTATACAGGTATTATTAGGTTTATCATTAGACCTTTCACTATGGATTAAGTTACAAAGCTTACCTGCAATGTTAGGCAAGACATCAACATACTTAACCTTGAGACCTGCTTTTTTTAGGACATCCATATAACTATAGATAAGTTTCTCTGGAGCAGCTACTGCTAATACCCTAATTTGACCTTCAAGGGCATCTTCCTCCTTTATATAGTCAAGAATCTTGTAATCTATCTTATATTCATCAAGGTTTTGAGGTAGAACGCTGCTTATTTCTTGCTTAATATTTTCAATTATCTGAAGGTCATCCATCTTAGGAAAAGTAAGTTCTCTAATTATTAGGTCCTTTCCTGATAAGTATAAGGCACAGTCTTTAATTTTAATCTTATTTATCTTTAATACATCCTTAATTATACCTACTAGGGGTTCTTTTGCTTCAATAATACCTTGATTTAACATTCCTATAGGTACGGATTCACATACCCACTTATCAATAACATGGTTTTTCTTCATGGCTACAATTTTAATGGAAGAAGAACCTATATCTACACCTAAGATGGGTTTTTCTTTTTCTATAATCTTTCTGATGCTATTATGATACATATCAGATTGTTTTTTCTTTCTCTTGATAATTGCCATGGGTTTCCTCCGTTATTTTTCTGTTACTGGACCTGGTATAATCTCTATAGTGTCTCCTGTTTCTGGGAAGAAGGGGTCTTGAATCATTTCATCTGAATCACTCTCTGGATTATAGCTTACGTTTCCTTGGCCTTCTGATTCAAAAGTGTTAGCAACAATAGGCCCTTTTAAATTACCACTACCACCCATAATTACATGGGCATTAGGGGCATATATTATTTGTGTAGTAGCTTGAGACCCTCCATCAATGATAAATTCTCTTCCACCAGTGAAAATATTACCATGAATCTTAGCACCAGCTGTAATTGTAATATTGGCATCTTCTGCATAAATGGAGGCGCACACTCGGTTATTACCATGAAAAGTTATATTTTTATTAGTTCCTTCAAAACCATCACCCTTTAGATAAATAACTAGGCTTTCAGAAGCTTTTTTAAGTTGTTGAATATCATCTGCTGTATAATTACTTGCCCATAAATCAACACTTGTTGGATAATTGACTACACTTCCTCCAGATAACTCCATACTATCCCTTATATATAAATTCAAGGTCCCAGTGCCTTCCAAAAAAATTCTTCCTTGAGGTATGTTGAGTTTATCAACCATTAAAATATCCTTATCTCTATATTTTATAGTTAATTCTCTATTACTTATAACATTAATTTCAGGTATATAGGTTACTGGCTTATTCAGTTCCAAAGTATATGGTGAATTATCCCACTCAGTTGTAATTGACTCTTCTGTATTATATGAATTTTCTGTAGGAAAGGCTGGAAACTCTGGTAGAGAATCTTCTGAGGGTGGTTCAACCTTATTCATTTTTACAAAACCTTCTTCAGTTCCACTAGCTGGAGCATATATATTTCCTCCTATATGTCCTTCTGGCGTATTACTAGTATATGTGTTTATTTCCTCTAGTACAAAAGCATTTTTAGAAATATAAGGACTCCCTTCTCTAAATTCTAAGAATCCTTTAACATATACATCTCCGTAAACCTTATCAGAATTAGTAAAACTAAGATTCCCTCTTGCATATACATTACCATTTATCTTTGTAGCACCATTGGATAAGGTAATATTGTCATTTGAAAAAATAGGACCATTTACTTCTACACTTCCTATATCCATATCACCTTTGGTAAAAATTGCATACTCTGATTTCCACCTAGAACCACCTCCAGTACCACTTGTTCTTTTAAGGACAAATGACTTCGTAACAGTTCTAGATATATCATCGACAGTTCCCCTAGATTCAATTACATAAACAACTTCTTGAGGATTATCACCCGCTACTGGACCTATAAGTTTAATACTGGCTACTGGCGAATCTCCATACTGATTACTAAAATGACCACTACTAGCACTTATTTCTAAATAATCTTCAGTGAGGTCATTATTTAATACCTTATTCTTAAAATATTCAAATCCATAGTTTGCTCCTGCCTCAGCAATATAATATGCTGATTGAAACTCTATTCCATTTAAGCCACTTTTTAGATTGCTTGTACTAACTGTCATTACCGATGCACTTAATAGGGATAAAACTAACATTACCATAATTACAGTAACGAATGCCACACCTCTATTATCATCTTTCAAAGATACTTTCATGGGTTCACCCCCTATTTCCTAATAGCAATAACTGTTTCTAAACTTTCCTTTTTACCACCTGAGCTTGACATATCTGCACTTTCCACACTCCCAATTGTTACCACAATCTTTCTTATTGGATTATCACCGCTTACCTCTAAGTAACTTGGCTCTGTAGATATTTTGAAACTATCAATCCTATCAGCCCAGTTATCCATAACATCCCCATCTATTGTCTTTGTTATCTTATTGCTACTTGTATTATAAACAAACTCCGTTATGGTACCATCATTATCAGTCAGCCTAATTCCCCTGTAGTTATCTGAATCAAGGTTATTAAACAGTTCTATTTCCTTTGCTCTTCTAATTTCTCTTTCAACATCTCTTAATACTTTTCTAACACTCATTTGATTATATGCACTTGTTGTTTCCCTAGTATATCCCTTTACTCCAACTATGTAAAAGGAGTATATGCTTAGTAGAATAGTACTTAATATCGCTATTGCGACTACTAGTTCAATAAGTGTAATTCCTCTGTTATCTTTCATAAGCCATCCTACCTCACTCACATCACGATAATATTCTGTAGTCTAGCAACTGAATCACTATAAGAAGAAT
>JAAYRG010000244.1 GCA_012518885.1 Clostridiales bacterium
GTTCCCAGATAGTAGATATTTTAAATATTATGGAAGCTCATGTTGCCCTAATGAAACTTGAAAATATCCGCATCTATAAAGATATGCGTAACTCTATAAATAGACAGGTTAACTGTGAGACTGCAAACATAGGTAAAACAGTTAAAGCAGCAAGCAAACAAATTGAAGACATTAACTTTATTAGAAACAACCATAGTTTTAGTAAGTTGTCTGAAGGTTTAGAAGAAATAGCAATACTGCGTGTTAAACATCCGGATGCTAGTTTAAAAGAATTAGGGGAGATGCTAGATCCACCTCTTAGCAAATCCGGTGTAAACCATAGATTAAGAAAAATCAGTAGGATGGCTGATAAGCTAAGGGATCAAAAGGAGGAAATAAGTAATGATAAAGAAACAGATTGAGATTCAGATACCTAATGGTTTAGAGGCAAGGCCAGTTGCACTCCTTGTTCAAGTGGCTAGCCAGTATGAAAGTGATATTTTTATCGAGCATGGCGACAAATCTGTTAATGCAAAAAGCATCATGGGAATGATGAGCCTAGGACTTACTACAGGCGAGAAGGTTACCATTATTGCAGATGGTTCAGATGAAGAAGCTGCTATTAAAGACCTTGAGAAGTATTTAACAAGTGAATAATATATATAAAGTGATAATTTAGTTTTTGGGGGATTTATCAAAGAAGCATTTATTATAGGGATAATCAGTATCCTTATAATAAGTGCTTTTTTTGTTCCTTTTCAAAATTATGCCAAATTATAGGTAAATATAGTAAAGTATATGGCATTATTAGACAAAATTACCATAAAATTCTTAATAAATAATTAAAATTAATATAAAAGTAATGTATAGTTAATTATTTTGGAATATAATATTGCTATAATGACAAGGGAATACAGTAATTTACAAGACTACATATTTCAAATATACCTAAAACTAGGAGGATTTGGGAATGACTAATGAAACAAGGCATAGAAGGCAAGGAGCGGACCCTTCTAAGAAAAGAACAGAAGCTTCTAAGCAGGCTAGAAGGAAGAAGAGAAGAAGGAGGCAGCTTAGGCTCATAGTATTACGGTTTGGAGCATTAGCTGTATTATTGGGCCTTTTTATATACTTGATAGTTGGGAACCCATTAGGCATAGAATCAATTAATAAATCAGGTAAGGATAAAAACCAAGTAGGTGAACCTACTACTGATGAAATAGATAATGAAGTTGAAGAAGACCTTGAGGCTAAAAGGCTAAAAGAGATGGAGTTAGAGGCAGATAGGGCAATAAAAGAGAGTAATGCCCTTGTGCTTGGCTACTACTATGATGAGGCCCTTGCTAGATTAGATGAGTTTGATGCCAAGTATGAGGCTGAGTTTGGCAAGAACCAAAAGATTCAAGAAGCCAGGGCTAAGCTTGAAGAAGAGATATCAAGCCTAACACCTTTTGGAGCCTTCTCTAGTGTTGAAGAGGTTCACCATATATTCTTTCATTCACTAATTGCAGACCCTAAGAAGGCCTTTGATGGTGATTATAAGGAGAACGGTTACAATTATTACATGACAACAGTGGATGAATTCAAGGAAATGATGAAGCAAATGTACGATGCTGGCTTTGTACTAGTAAGTATCCATGACCTTGTAGAAGCAGTAGAACAAGATGACGGGACTATAGTTATGGAGGTATCAGACCTTTTACTTCCACCTGATAAGAAACCCTTTGTTTTATCTGTAGATGATGTTAACTATTATGAGTATATGAAGGGTGATGGTTTTGCTGATAGGATAGTTATAGATAAGAACGGAAGACCTTCTACCGAGATGACCTTAGAAGACGGAAGTAAGGTTGTAGGAGACTTTGATGTAGTTCCAGTTCTTGAAACCTTCTTAGAAGGCCACCCAGACTTCTCTTACCAAGGAGCAAGGGGAATACTAGCCCTTACTGGTTATGAGGGGGCCCTAGGATATAGAACTAATGACCCTTCCTCTCCTACTTATGAAGAAGATAAGGCGACAGTAATTGAGGTAGCTAAGGTTCTAAGGGAGTGGGGATGGGAGTTTGCTTCTCACTCATGGGGTCACCGTGATATGGACAAGTATGGCTATGACTTCCTAGTAAGTGATACTAACAAGTGGCTAGATGAGGTTGGGTCCCTTATAGGCCCTACAGACATATATATCTTCCCATATGGAATTGATATTGAAGATACTGGCCCATATGATGGACCAAAGTATGAGTACCTAAGGGAAAAGGGCTTCCTGTACTACTGCGGAGTATATAAGGCTCCTTGGATGCAGTATACTAAAGACTATGTCAGGATGACTAGAAGGCCCCTTGATGGTCAGGCAATGCTACAGTTTCCAGAAAGGCTACAAGACTTATTTGACCTAGAAAAGGTAATTGATAAGACTAGGCCACCCCTTAGATAAAGTAGCTGATAAAAAGTATAGTAAGACAATAGAATAAGGTAAGAAATTCTGGCTCCTTACA
>JAAYRG010000245.1 GCA_012518885.1 Clostridiales bacterium
ATCAACCGGATCTTGAGATTAAGAATGATGATATTTGATAGAATAAAACTGCTTGCATGGGGCTATCCTGTGCAAGCAGTTTTTTAGCATAGAACATGGGTACCTTCTTATTTTGAATTTTATTATTAAACACTTCAAGGGTATAAACTTTTCCACTTGACTTTTCTAATAACTTTTCCACCGTTCCGTGGTAGATATTATTCATTACTACCTAATCTTTGAACTATGCTATCTCTACTAATAAAATTGTAGCATATATATGGAATTAGACCAGCAATAAAGGTTAATATTAACAAACAGATTAGAGAAGGGTGAACAATAAAGTTATCATCCATAAACCATATAACTCTACTTGCCATACTAATAATAAACTTACCTAAGATAACTCCAATAGATAAAACTAATGCTAAAGTTGATATAATATATATAACTCCTTCAAGTATTAGCATTAATTTTAGCTGTTTGGATGTCATTCCAATACTCTGTAACAATGTCAATTCTTTCTTTCTTACAATAATAGAAGTTAGAATTGTATTTGTGTAATTCATAATTCCAATAAGCCCAAGTATTATGCTTAAAACTGTTCCAACTATAACGAACACTTGCTTTGTATTACTGAACTCTTCTTCATAGAGAGTCTTAGATTCAAAATTTAAGTATGGATTTTTATTTTTACAATAATCATTAATATTGTCTTCCGCTGAATCGATAAAATCATTTTCTACATTCATTGTTAAAATCATCGGAGTATTGTCCTCAATTAATTTGATATATTCGTTTGAAGGCAAAATAAATTCAGGAGTCACTAAATGTGAGTGTCTAATTCCCAAATTAAACGGGATGGAAGCGATCGCCATTACAGTATAGCTCTTAGTTTCACCATTACTTGCATTTAGCTCCACCATATCTCCAGGCACATATGTAGTAACTTTTCCTTCAAAGTCTATAGGTGATACTAAAATATAATGTCCACTAGAAAATTCTGTCGCATCAAATGAACCAGAATATATATCAAAATACTGATACAATGCTTCATCCGCTCCATATAGGTGTGAATTAATTGCCTCCTTCTGCAGGCACTTCCTAATTTCATTCTTTTGATACTCCATTAAGTCGGTTTTTTTCAGTGCCTCTTGATACATATCTTTTAAAGTCCTGTCTACTGTATAATCTAATTCTTTGAAATAGATACAACCATATTCTTCGACCCCTTGAATAGAAGTCAAATCCTTGATACTTCTTTGATTTAAAATCATTTGATTTATAAATTCGTTATTTATATTAAAATATTCATTTTCACCAATTACAAAGTCACTATAGATATAGCGGTTAATATATTGATCCATATTTAAATTTCTCGAAAATGAAAATGTGAGATTTAGTATCAACATGCTAAGTGCTAATGATAAGAAAACCATGATTGCTTTGTTTTTACTGCGAAATACGTTAGCAAAAGACATTCGAATTATTTTTGCTTTTCCACTATTTTGTATCCAATATATAGCTTACCCATATATGCAGAATCATAAAAATAACTTTGCATTTGTTCAATATTTTGTTCACAAAAATTTGGATCATGGCGTTCATAATCAAAAACTAAATACACATTTATAAAATCTTTGACATTCAGGGTTTTAGAATAACCTTTCTTCTTTCCAACAATAAAAGGTAAGTCAACATCTTCTTCAAACCATCTATCACCATATTCATTTACTATATCTTTATAATCTGAAATAGCTTTATCACTAAGTAATTTGTTAACTTTCTTTTGCATATCAAGTGATTTCATATTTTTTAATTGTGGATATTCTATAAGTATATCTGTTTGCTTATCTTCATTTTTAACGATATATTTTTCAAAGTAAATACATAATCAATGTCATTTGCCTCATTTAATGTAAAATCATCATTATAAAAAAGTTTCTTTTCTGATTCGTCATATGAAAAACATCCACTTATATCTGTTATAATCCATTTACCTGAATCTTGCTTTATTAATGTGTATTCACTAAATTCAGAATCTTCCTCATCGCCAAATTCTTCCATATCAACTACTTTTTTATCCTCTTCATCAATAATCATTCTAATTCTTGATTGATTACTAATCCAATATGCAGGTTCTCCATCAGCACCAATAATGCCAATTGTTCCATGCAAATTAACAAATCCATTTCTTACCAGAACCTTTTCTACTACATCAGGTGAATAA
>JAAYRG010000246.1 GCA_012518885.1 Clostridiales bacterium
AAAAGTTAGTAAAAAGAGTTTATCACGATGTTGAGTTTTATAGAAAGAAAATGCAAGCAATGGGCTTAGAACCTGGTGATATTAAGGGAATCGAAGACCTTCATAAGTTACCCTTTACAACAAAGGAAGACCTTAGGGACAACTATCCATTCGGTCTATTTGCAATACCAGAATCAGAAGTAGTACGTATCCATGCTTCTTCTGGTACAACAGGTAAGGCAACTGTAGTTGGTTATTCAAGAAGAGACATTGAAATCTGGCAAGAATGTGTTGCTAGAGTACTTACTATGGTTGGAATAGGTAAGAAAGATAAAATCCAAGTATCCTATGGCTATGGCTTATTTACTGGAGGCCTTGGTCTACACTATGGTGGAGAGAATGTAGGTGCTACTGTTATCCCTATGTCAACTGGTAATACTAAAAAGCAAATTACTATGATGCGTGACTTAGGGGTTACTGCTATTGCCTGTACTCCTTCTTATTTACTCCATATAATAGAATCCTTAGAAGAGAACAATTTAGCTGATAAGACAAACTTAAAGTATGCTATCCTTGGTGGAGAACCTTGGACAGATAATATGAGAAAAGAAATCGAGAGAAGACTTGGAATAAAGGCATTTAATATTTATGGTATGAGTGAAATAATTGGTCCTGGTGTATCCGCGGATTGTGAGTATCACAAAGGCCTACACATATATGAAGATCATTTTGTTCCAGAAATAATCAATCCTGATACTTTAGAAAACTGTGAGATTGGAGAATCAGGAGAACTAGTCTTTACAACCCTTACAAAAGAAGCCCTTCCATTACTTCGTTATAGAACAAGGGATATAACTACTCTTAATTACGAACCCTGTGATTGTGGAAGGACCTTAGTTAGGATGGGAAGATTAGAGGGTAGAACAGATGACATGTTAATTATTAGGGGAGTTAATATCTTTCCTTCTCAAGTTGAGGCAGCCTTACTTGAGATTGAAGAAATTAGTCCTCATTACCAGCTAGTGGCTGATAGGATTAACAACCTAGATATTCTTGAGGTTATGGTAGAACTTAACTGGAAGTTCGTCTCAGATGAGATTGGAGAAATTGAGAAGTTAAGAAAGAAGATTACCAATCATTTGATACAAGCACTAGGTATATCAGTAACTGTTAGGTTAGTAGAACCAAAAACCCTAGAAAGAAGTGAAGGTAAGTCGACCCGTGTAATAGATAAAAGAAAACTATTATAGTTTTAGTATGAAAAATAAGGGGTGTGTTCCTATGTTTATAAAGCAATTAACTGTATTTCTTGAGAATAAGGCTGGTAGGTTAGAAGAAGTTACACAGATATTAGAAGATAATAAGATTAATATATTGTCGATAACGCTGGCTGACACATCTGAGTTTGGAGTTTTACGAATAATTGTATCTGACCCGAAGAGGGGTCTAGAATCATTATTAGAGGCTAACTTTTCAGCCAAACTAGTGGATGTAATTGGTGTTAAAATTCAGCATCAAGTAGGAAAACTCCATGAAATGCTAAAGTGTTTATCTAAAGAAAAAATAAGTATTTCTTACATGTACTTATTAGACTCAGGTAAGTTGCCATCTATGATTATTAAAACATCTGATAATGAAAGGGCAACATCACTTTTAAAAGAGAATAATTATGAAATAGTAAGAGAAGACCAAGTATATTAGTAGTTATACATATATAATGAGATAAGTACTTGGGTAAGCAAAAAAGGAATGAGAATTATAATTGTTAGTAAAATTATAATTCTCATTCCTTTTTCCATGTCTTGTTTTCTAGGCTACTTATTAGTAATATTTGATCTTTGGTGCTTAACTGTCTGAATAAACTAATTAATTTATTTTCATTAACAGTAACCTTAATACTTATACTTCGGGACCTTAGTAGTTCTTTGTAGCTCTTGTCAGTACTATAAGGATTTGATTCATAGATGTAGGCAATTTCTAAAGGTAACTCATTCTCATTTACCAATTCGTCTACAGTTAATTGGTAAAAGGATGCAAGCTTTGATAATGTTTGATAATCTGGAGATCTTGTTCCTTTTTCATAATGGGCATATCCCTGCCTTGTCATACTAAGATGTCTTGCTACATCTATCTGTGTTAAGTTTCTATTTAATCTTAAATACCTTAATTTTTCACTTAATGAGTATGCCATTTGCCTTCACCTTCAATTGATGTCTATAATTATAACAAGTTAAGTGGGCAAAACTCGCAAAAGGCAACAGAATGGAGCCTAAATATTGTAGAAAAATACGAAAAGAAAGAGCAATTTACAAAAAGTGTTTGACAGAATGTGTAAAAAATGGTATGATACCAATGTGCACATAAATGTAAGCATCTGTTATTTATAAGTAACAGCAATAATTATTTTTTTGGAGGAAAGACTACATGAACAAAGGTACAGTAAAATGGTTTAACAACCAAAAGGGCTATGGATTTATTTCTGATGAACAAGGTAATGATGTGTTCGTACATTACTCAGGACTTAACATGGATGGATTCAAATCCTTAGAAGAAGGACAAGAAGTTGAATTTGAAGTGGTTCAAGGAGAAAAAGGACCTCAAGCTACTAATGTAAACAGATTATAATCATTTTGGTTTTCAATGTACCTTTTTTTATATAAATTGTTTTACAATTTTTAAAAAGAAGAGTTATATTGTAATAAACGAATTGATTAAAAAGGTTATTCCGAGGAATAACCTTTTTTTTGTGTTTATATATCTTAGACAAGTCTGCAAATGAAATGAAGAACTTATACATTATTACAATTATCTATGTGATTATTATAATTTTAGAAATACCTCTTATAGAATTGACTAATAAGCTTATTAAGTGGCTTAAATAGGACTAAGGCTATAAGAAAGTTTGAAATTCCATGGATCAAATCAAAAGGTAGTCCACTTATCCAGTAGGCAAGGGCATTATTAATACCACCTTCAATACCTCCACTAGAAAGTCCCATAAAGAAATATGGTATGGCACAAAGGGCTCCAAAGGATAGACCAAAGAATCCTGATACCAAGGCCCAAATTAAGGAAGAAGTTTCCTTGCTTAATAATATTGTAATTAAGGCTAAAATAAACCATATATATAAGTAGTTAAACCACCATAAACCAAAGCCATAAAATAGACCTTCTAGGAAGATAAATATACTAAGAACATAGAAAACTTTTTTTCTAAGAACCAAAGTATATATTATTATTAGTAGACTTACCAATTCAATATTTGGTAAGAAGGCTATTGTAATTTGAACCACTAGTAGAATAGCAGAAAGCATACCTATTAGTGGTATTTCTTTGAGCCTCATATTAGTATCCTACGGTGAGTGTAATTTCAAAATGATCGCCATCATTTATTGGGGTGTCATTTACTCCAGTCATTAAAGATTCGCCATCTTTTGATAATGCCCACCATTCCTGATTATCATCATTAGCTGTATAACCATCAACAGTAAGTACAAAAAATCCATATTCGGATTCAGAACCTTCAATTAAGTTTTCTTGATCTAGGGCTCCTCTTAAGAATTCTGCGTCAGTATTTATTTCATAAGACTTAGAAGTATCATCTGCCATAATTACTTCTACAGTAATAGTCTTGTTACCCTTAGTGGTATTAGCCTTTGATTGCTTAGCTATTATAATTCCTCCACCAATTAATAAAACAAACACTAGTAAGAGTAGTCCGATTTTAAAATTCTTGTTATTTTTCATCTCAGTTTATCCCTTCCCTTTCTCAATTATACTTTATAAATAAGCATAAAAAAATCTCCTACCACTGGCGGAGAAAAGTGAAATAGATAAGTATAAACATAAGTGTTTAAAACGCTCACTCTAAAAAATGTTCATACCTTCGTCCAAGTCCTCGTGGCCCAAAGTGGTATCAATTTCAAGCAGGTATTCTGACTCGTGCATCAACGCTTTATTTAAATCTTCCCAAGCTCAATAATGTTTTACATTATTACTACTCAGTGATTGGTTATAATGCAAAAGGTTTGCATTACTAAATAAAACTCCACACTTACAGCGGCGAGACCGTACAGGATTTTAACCTGTTTCCCTTTTATGTCAGTTGATTACTAGAATTAATAATCAACTTAACAACTTGAAATCCTTATTAAAATATACTTAATTATAGGGTGTCTTAAATCTAAAGACATCGTGATTATATCACTTTGCATATTCAATGTCAATATATATGAAAGATGCC
>JAAYRG010000247.1 GCA_012518885.1 Clostridiales bacterium
AATACAATAATGGAGGTAATATTATGAAGAAAGTAAACTGGGGTGTACTAAGCACTGCAAACATTGGAAAAACTGTTACCATTCCTGCTATGTTAGAAGCTTATAACTGTAACCTCTATGGTATTGCTAGTCGCCAAATAGATAAGGCATTAGAATTTCAGAAGTTATTCGGATTTGAACAAGTATACGAAAGTTACGAGGACCTCTTAGCAGACGAAAATATTGATGCTGTTTATATTCCTCTTCCAAACAATATACATGGAGAATGGATAAAAAAGGCTGCCAAGGCAGGTAAACATATTCTATGCGAAAAGCCAATTACTGGTACAGAAGAAGAATTAAGAGAAGTACTGGAGGTTTGTAAAGAGAATAATGTTATCCTTATGGAAGCATTTGCATATTTACATAGTCCAGTTATTAGAGAAATAAAGGAAGTAATTAAAAACGGTGAAATAGGAGATATTAGATTTATAGAAGCAACCTTCCTAACACCTACTCCTGCTGCTACCAACATAAGAATGAGAAGAGACACTCTAGGTGGTAGTATCTATGATATTGGTTGCTATCCAATTAGTTTAATCCTAAACTTCATGGACCAAAAACCAGTTGATGTAAAAGCAATTGGCCATTTGGCAGAATCTGGCGTTGATGATTATGCAAATATCTACCTAGAATTCGAAAACAACGTAAAAGCAAATGCTCTTACTGGCATGTGTTCTGGTAGACGTGGAGATAGATTCTTCATATACGGAACAAAAGCTACAATTGAGGCACCATTTAAATTCAACGAAAGCGGTGACCTAACTTATTATATAGTAGATGATAATCAAAAAGTTGCTAGAACAGTAAATGCACCTAATAACTACACATTAGAATTCGAGCAAATGGGAAGATGTATATTAGAGGGCGAAAAACCTCACGTAAGCAATGAATTTTCTCTGATAAATTCTTGGGTAATGGATAGGGCATTAGAAGCTATAGGCTACTAGGATAAGTAATGCTAGACCAGTTATAAGTTATTAATAAAGATAGGGGGACCTTAGTATTTGTCTCATTTTATTCTGGCGTAAAACCCAAGGAAAAAATAAGACAAATATAAGGTCCCCTTGACTTCTATAGTAACTTAATTAAGGAGGTAAAAATGAGACTTTTTATTGGGATTACTTTTGAAGATGATATATTAAATAAACTACAAAATACAATAGACTCTATCAGGAAGATATCCAAGGAAGGTAATTTTACCACCAAGGAAAGGCTTCACTTAACCCTTATTTTCCTAGGAGAAGTTGCTGATAGTAAGCTTGTTAGTATTGAGGAGTCAATAGATAGTATAGATATGGAGCCCTTTTATATTGAGACAAATAATATTGGACTTTTTAAACGAAGATGGGGAGATATTTGTTGGATTGGTTTTAAAGAGAGCGCCCCACTTCAAGAACTGTATAATAAGCTGTTTCATAAACTAAGGCAAAATGGTTTTTCATTAGATAATAGGCCCTACACTCCTCATGTTACATTAGGAAGAAAAGTTGTGCTAAGCAAAAAGAGAGACTTAAAAAGCCTCTCTCTTGAAATACCTAAGCTATTAGTCAAAGTAAGTAAAATTAGCCTTATTAAATCACATCATGTCGATGGCAAGTTAACCTATACACCTATTATGACAAGGACACTAGATAAATCTAATTAGTTTACTACCCTAAGCTTAGACTCCCTAATAATTCTCTCTGGTATCTTATGGTCCATTTTCCAAACAATCTGTATAGGCATGCTACCCTTGTGGGATACGTATCTTGCATTGCCTAGGAATATATATGGCGAAGCTACCCCATACTCCCTCTTTGATTCACGTACAAATAATAGGACCTTATGACCTTTACTCCTATCTTTAATGTATCTTTGTCCAGTAGGCGATTCTACGCTTGTTCTACTTTGTGATTCCCAGTTAAATAGTTCGTTATTTATTGCATAATCATTATACATAGTGGAAGGAAGATAATCTTCCTCATTCTTGTTTATAGTAATAAAAAACAAGTCAGTATTCTTCTCTTCTATGTATAATACCCCTTCACGAAATGGATACTTATAACTTTCAGTGTTCTTTCCAAAGGCTACTAGTATTTGGTCAATTGTATATGATGCATATATATCAAGGGGTATCTCTTCATCCTCGTACTCAATTTCTATATTCTTAATTGATTGCCTGTTGTAGTCAATAATCTCTAGCATCTCATTTACAATATCAATATTGTAGGTTTTTAATTCTTCTAATGAATCCATATAGCTAACCTCTGGCTTATCACCCCATATTGTATAATGAAGCATACCAAGCATTAGCTTTTCTTTAGGAGATAGCAAGGATACCTTAATTTCATTAGTAAGAATATACTTAGCAAATGATAATAATCTTTTTGAATCAATACGAGAAAACCTTCTTAGTGCAGCTTTAAGTTCTTTTTTATGCCTAACCTCATATTCTTTCTTATAGCCTGTTTCTGCAAGTAGTTCATAGAAGGAGTATTTTGAATAAAACCTATCTTTATCTATACCGTAATTATCCAAGAAGTTTTTAAGATTTAATTCATTAGAGAAGACATTGTTGAAATTCTTCATCATCCTTCTTAAGTCTCTTACATTGAAAATAGCAGATTGTATATTGTTTAATATATACTCCTTGGCTACTCTTTCTAACTTAATATGACAGCCTGCAGGCATATTAGGGAACTCATCATTAATTTCATCCTTAATACTTCTAGTGGTTTTGCCTGTTAAGGCTCTTAATTTAAAACTAAAATCGTAATTAACATGGGCTTGTCCTACATAATCAAGTACCGTAAGTACCTCTTTACTATCTGATAAACGTAAGCCCCTTCCTAATTGTTGAAGAAAGATGGTAAGGGATTCTGTCGGTCTTAAGAATAATACTGTATCAATATCTGGGATATCAACACCCTCGTTAAATAAGTCTACAGTAAATATGCAATTTATCTCACCCTTTTGTAATTTTATTTTTGCTAACCTTCTTTCTTCCTTACTACTTTCAGAGTGGAGGGCAACTGAAGGAATTCCAGCCCTTACAAAGGACTTGGCCATGAAGTTAGCATGGTCTATACTTACACAAAAGCCTAGGGCCTTAAAGCTTTCCATATCCTTTAGGTATTTCTTCATTGAGTCAAGAATTACTTGGACACGTTGCTTAGATTTTGTATAAACATTCTCTAACTGACTAAGGTCATATCCGCCTCTAGACCACTTTAAATTACTTAAATCCACAGGGTCGGTTACTGCAAAATAATGGAATGGACATAAGAGCTTTCTGTTTATAGCATCAGTTAGTCTTATTTCTGAAGCTATTTTGTTATTAAAGTATTCTAATATATTCTTTCCATCCATTCTTTCTGGAGTTGCCGTTAGACCAAGTAGAATTTTAGGCTTAAAATATTCCAAGATTTTAAAGTAACTTGAAGCTGATGCATGGTGGGTCTCATCTATAACTATGTAGTCAAAATAATCCTCACTAAATTCCATATACTTATTATCTGAGTTTAGCATCTGGATTGATGCAAAAATATGCTTATAATCATTTGGAATGCTGCCGCCAAGCCAAAGTTCACCAAAATTTTGGTCTTTCAATACGTTTCTAAAGGTATGAAGACTTTGTTCTAATATTTCCCTTCTATGAGCTAGGAACAACAACTTCTTATCACCATCTCTAAGTTGTTCTTTATAATCAAATGCAGCAATCATAGTCTTTCCTGTTCCTGTAGCTGCTACAACTAGGTTCTTATATGAACCATACTCTTGTCTTTCTAATCTTAAGTCTTCTAGGATTTCTCTTTGGTGAGAATATGGCTTTAGTTCGAAAAACACTGGACTAGGCTCTTCTTTATCTCTAACAATAAGGGATTCTTTTAAGGTCTTTATATCTTCTTCTTTTGATGGGTCAAATAATCTAAATTCTTCATCATTCCAATAAGTTTCAAAGGTCTTTATGAAACTATCTATTACATCCTTAGATGTATATTCTGATACTTTTAGATTCCACTCTAATCCACTAGATAGGGCGGGGTTTGATAAATTTGATGAACCTATATATGCAGTACTAAATCCTGAACTCCTTCTAAAATAATACGCCTTAGCATGTAACCTCGTTCGCTTTGTATCATAAGATATCTTGACCTTAGTATTAGGTAACTTAGCTAGTTCAACTATAGCCTTATAGTCTGATGCTCCCATATATGAGGTAGTTATTACCCTAAGCTTATTCTTTTTGGTAAATTCCACTAAATCATTATAGATTAACCTTAAGCCACTAAATTTTATAAATGATACTAGCATATCTACTTGGTCAGCTGTCCTAATCTCTCTAGTTAACTCGCTCTCAAGTGTTGTTGATGAACTTCCCGTAAATAATGTACTATGAGCTATAGAAGTTCTTGGCCTATATTTTATTAAGTTGTTAAAGCTCGATTTATCATCATGGATAGCAAGTAACTCTGCATAACCTTTATCAGTTAGTTCAAAATCTTCAATTCCAAGCATCTTATTTAGTTCTTTTATAAAACTTATCTTATCCTCTTTCTTCTCAATTTCAGATAGAGTTTCACGAATAATTTTCTGGTATGCTACCGATACAACATTAGCTAATTCACTTTTGTCTATGTTCCTTGTATTTTTATAGTTCTTCTCTCGGATGGCTTTACTAGTTCTATAATCTATAATTTTTTCGTATAAGCCATCCTTTAACCCTTTATTTGACAATTATATTTACCTCCCCAAGATAGTCAACTTATAAATACTTACATAGTTAGAAAACTAATTAATCTAATCAGAACAGTATATTTTATATTATAGCAAAGCTAGAAACATTTTCCAGATCCAAACATCTATTTACTACAATAATCTAAAAATCAAGAATTTAAATCTCATTCCAACTTGATTAGCTCATGTATTACAGATAATATAGATATATAGAAAAATCAAACAATATAAAAGATGTATTTTACATAAACTTATTAAACTACATTAAATAAATGAGATAGGAGCATGTACCCAATGAAAAGCAAATTAAAGACAATAGAAGTTGTAGCTGCAATTATTATAGATAACAATAAAATACTAGCCACAAAAAGAGGATATGGTGAATTTAGTGGTGGTTGGGAGTTTCCTGGTGGTAAGATAGAAAAAGGCGAAACAAAAGAAGAAGCCCTAAAACGCGAAATAAGAGAAGAACTTAGTATAGATATAAATATAAATAATTTCTTTTATAGGGTAGAATATGATTACCAAACCTTTCATTTAACTATGGATTGCTATATATGTTCAATAAGGTCAGGAGACCTTACTCTTAATGAACATTCAGATTATAAATGGCTAGCTAAACATGAACTAGATAAAGTAAACTGGTTGCCCGCTGATGTGGACCTAATTAAACACTTAAAGGAAAACTTGAATTACTTATAAACCTACACTAACAGTAACTTATAGATTTTAAAAACCCCATTGGTATATAAGTTATCTTAATATATCAACGGGGTTACATCCTTATAAACTTTTCTATCTATTTATCTTTTCTATCATAGTATCCTTGCTTTCACCCTTTGCTACTCCAGCAGTTAGGGCTCCCATCTTAGATGTATCACCTATTAAGATTCCGCCTGTTAGCTTACCATCTAGAAAATATAGTTTCTTGATATTATCTTCATGGGTACTCTCATAAGTATCATACTTGGCTTCCTTATTAGAGCCTACATCTCCAATTGAAAAGACTCTTGTCCCAAATACATTTAATATTGTAGATGGGATTATGGTCTCATATACACTCTCACCACCTGCAGCATTAATTCCAGCAACTTTTCCCTGTTCCTGGGCTTCACGCCACAAGGCATAGTTTATACCATTATACTCAGCACAGTCTCCACAAGCATATATATCCTTAACACTTGTTTCCATTTTATTGTTAACTACTATAGCCCTGTTAACTTTTATATCAGTGCCCTTAGTAAAGTCTGTATTAGCCCTCACTCCTGTTGATACTATTATAAGTTCAGCGTCTACAACCTCACCATTAGTAAGAAGGATACCTTCTGCCCTCTCATCACCTATAATTTCTTTACTAGCAAGCCCTTTTTTAACTGTAATCCCAGCCCTTTCTATTATGTCCTCATATATCTTTGAGGTCTCCTCATCTAATTGCATAGGTAGAATTCTTTTAGCAAGTTCAATAACTGTCACCTTAAGGCCTAATTTATTTAGTTCACTAGCAGCTTCTAAACCTAGGATACCACCACCAATTACCGCCGCAGTCTTTATACCCTTTGCATAAGCCTTTATAGCATCGACATCCTTAGCATATCTTAGGGTAAATACCCCATCCTTATCCCTTCCAGCTATTGGTGGTATAAATGCCTCGGAACCAGAAGCAATGATAAGTTTTGTAAATCCTAGCTCTTGTCCGTCACTTAAAATAACCTTCTTATTATCAGTATCTATTTTACTTACATCCCTTTTTAACATTAAGGTCACATTATTATCTTCAAACCACTTCTCTTTCTTAATAATTATTGATTCACAGGTTAGCCTATCGTTGCTAATCATTTCAGATAGCCTTGGTCTAAAGTAGCCCTTAACATTTTCTTTGGAAATCATAGTTATCTTACAGCTTGGGTTAATTTTACGAATTTCTGTTGCGGCTGTAATTCCTGCTATGCTAGCCCCAATAATAACCACATTGTCAAACTTTTCACTATTACTTGTAGTCCTTGTTACATCCTTATCCATATAATAACTCCTCCACTTAATTTATTTTATCATCTTTAACATAGCCTTAAATTCAGGAGTACCTGATACCTTTAATAAGTCATATACTATGGTCTCTGTATTAGATATTACAGCACCAAGTGACTTGCATAAGTCTAGTCCATTTAAATAATTAGCTTTACTTCTTGAAGCTATGGCATCTTGGGCTAAAAACACCTGATACCCATCCCCTATTAAATCTCGAACTGTTTGAAATACACATATATGTGCCTCCATACCTGTTATTATTACCTTCTTACGCCCAAGTACCTTAAGTTCTGTCTTAACTTGGTCTGTATAAGCACTAAAGCTATTTTTTTCAAATATCTTCTTTTCATCTAGTAGGTCAAGAAGGTCAACAACCGTTTTACCAAGTCCCTTTGGATATTGTTCCGTTGCAATAATAGGAAAATTCATTTCCCTTGCACCATTAATAAGAATTTTGTTATTATTTATAACTTGGTTCTTATACTTCATTACAGGTACTAGCTTATCCTGTATATCAATTATAAATAAGACAACTTCTTTACTATTTAGAATATACTTATCCATCCTAGTCTCCTTTACATATATAAAAGTAAAAACAGGTATACTAATTCAT
>JAAYRG010000248.1 GCA_012518885.1 Clostridiales bacterium
ATATAACAAAATTTATTGACCTATTCCCACGTACGTACACCTTTAGTCGACATGTTCCCGCAGACCTATGAACCCGTAAATTAACCCTAGACATCAAGCTTGGTGGCTCATCCCATGTTGAGACGGTTGTATCGCTCTCCCACAAAAAAGCAGACACACATATCAACGTAAATGTAGAGTTTGGTGATGAAGATGGACAGATTCCCATTGATGAGATAGTGAGAAAAGCTGAAGAATATAGACCAAGCGAAAGAGTAACCTATAAAATGATACAAGAGTATATAGAGCAAGTATAATTTCAAAGTGCATACTGTTTATATTGCAGAAGTAAAAAGAGATTTAGGATTACCTATGTATGATGCTCCAAATGCAATAGAAGAATTAAAACAAGAACGGAAACACCCAACACTTGAAAAGGTAGAGGCAATTAAAGATGCCTTGAGACATTTTGGAGTTATCCAATAATTAAAATTGAATATGAAAACTAAAAGTTGTTTGCTCTTAATTTTGAGTAGGCAACTTTTTTATATAGATAAAATTAAATAGTACCCTTTTTATAAGGGGTTAGTTTATATGACTAGCTCTTTTTTTGTGACTAAAATTGAAAGGAGGAACAGAGTTGTATGTAAAGATTTATAGGACAAAGGACGGAAATAATTTCTCACTTGAACCTATTTTAAATGATGGTAGATATTGTACAGAGAATGAATGTGATTTTGCCGGTATATATGCTATTCCTGAAGATATAAAAATAATTGTTTCTGGAGAAAGATTGCGATTCGATGGTTCTGTGTACCTGATTAATGACAAAGGAAAGCCAGCAATCGGAGTATACAAACCTAAAGATGGTGTATTGAAGCTTGAAAAGGCAATTGCATTGAAGGAGAAAAGACAAACAAAAAACAAAACTAAAGATATTTCACGATAAAATCAAGAAGAAATCTTACTGGAATCCCTTATTTATCAAGGTCTTTACCACATGGGTATATGATACACGCATCAGATTTTGAGTTTTACAGTTCATTCCGAAGTATTTGGAATGTAATGGAACAAGTTGGAACTTAGAACTCGTAAAACCCACATAAAATCAAGCAAACTTAAGCTTGAGAAGCATATTTTATTGTAATTACAAGACATATAAAAATCTATAATTTAGTAAGAAAAATCTCGTTGGAGGGATATTAGGAGGGATTTTCATTATTCCTTACAAATAAAGTACACCAAATTTTAGATTACGCAGTCAGCATCTATCACTGGCAATATGATTATAAGGAGCTGACTTAAAATGAGAGATAAACAATATTATCGAGAACGATTTAAAGATTATCCTGATGTTGTGACACTTGAACAATTTAGGAAAATGCTAGGTGGTATTGGTGATGGTACTGCAAGGAAGCTTATGAGAGCGGGAAGGGTCAAGCATTTTTATATAAGAGATACCTATATGATACCTAAAGAATATGTAATTGAGTATGTACTTGGTGAACATTATGAAGAATATAAGTATGCTTTGAAAGTCCAAATATAGATTGTAGATTATAGGATGTTCATATATGAGCATCCTATTAATAATTTGTGAG
>JAAYRG010000249.1 GCA_012518885.1 Clostridiales bacterium
AAGAAAGCCAGATTTCTCTGGCTTTCAAAGTATGAGTTTTAAACACACACTTAATTGTATATATAGTATAACCTAGTAAGATAAATAATTCAATATTTGACAATATTTTTATTAAGTTACCAATAAGTTAACAATCTTATCTTTACTAACAATTTTTAACCACATTATAATTAACCACTTCAATACCATTTCCTTAAGTTTATTAATAGATTTTACAACAAAGATAAAAAGTAGCCAAAAGGCTACTTTTTATCTTACAACATATCACACACATATATTATCCTTTAAACCCGATCGGTAAACTCTCCCATCTTTGCTTAAGCTTATATGCCGCTAGTTTAGGTTGTCTATTACGAGTAAATATACCCTTTTTATTACCATTTACACGCATTATTCCCTCTGTAGTTTGGAAGTCTGCAAAGTTCCATACCTGCTCCCCAACAACAAAGTCATAAGAGTCAAATACACTATGCTGCATATCAAGATAATCAACCTGATATTCTTCACTCCACATAACTGATGGTAGTTTGTGCTCTCCTGAGTAAGTGTCAGCCCCGTATTCAGTAAAGATAACTGGCTTATCATACTTAGCCCACTCATCTAATTCCTTACGGAAACCATTCTCTGCATCTGACATTTCATAACCACCCTTAGTATACCAACCATAATAACGGTTTAGGGAAATGACATCGCATAGGTGGGAGCATTTGCAAACTCCAGGAGGTGCCATCATTATATTGGCAAATGTTCTAGGTCTCTTTTGAACATCTAGCTCATGGGCTAGGTCAAACAAGGCTTCAAAATAACTTACTGAACTATCTGTTGTTGAATCTGGTTCATTAAGTAGGCTCCACATACATACAGAGGCATAGTTTTTATCCCTTGTTATTAGGTCTCTAATCACTTGAAGGTGATGGTCTAGGGTCTCCTTATGAACTTCTGGATTATCAAAGAATTTTACCTCAGAACCCTTACTTGCATCAAGGAAGTTCATTAGGGATTCAAAAAGTCCAACAGCAGGTGTTTCATCAATAATGATAAATCCTTCCCTATCAGCCATTTGATAGATTTCTTCACTGTATGGATAGTGAGAAGTTCTAAAAGAGTTGGCCCCAATCCATTTCATAAGCTCGAAATCACGCTTCATAATACCAATATTAAAACCACGGCCTACAACATCACTATCTTCATGCTTGCCAAAACCTTTTAGGTATACAGGTTTATTATTAATATAAATCTTTGTACCCTTTACTTCTACTGTACGAATACCAATCTCTTGCTTGTATTCGTCAATTAACCTATCCCCATCTTTTATCTCAAACTTGAAGGTATATAGATAGGCATCAAGCACGTTCCATAGTCTTGCATTCTTAACTAGGATAGTTCCTTCTTTACCCTTTGCAGATGCAACTTCAATACCGTCTTCATCATATACTGTAACATAAACCTGTGATTCTCCTGTAGTTTCTACAAGGTAGTCTACCCTTGCATCCTCTCCATCAAGATGGTGGTTAACTGTAAAGTCTACAATACTTTCCTTAGGTGTAGCTACAAATCTAACAGACCTTTGAAGCCCTGCATAGTTAAAGAAGTCAAAGTAAGGCTTTACCATTTTCTTACCATTTTCTAAGGTAATAGTTTGTCCTATTGGAAGGGTTTGCCTACTTAGTTCATTATTAATCTTAACAACCACTGTGTTTTCAGCATCAAATTTTACTACTTCATTAATGTTTGCATTAAATGGTAGGAATCCACCCTTATGCTGTGCTACTTCTACCCCATTTACATACACTGTTGCAAAATGAGTTGCAGCATCAAACCTTATATCAAGGTCCATATCCTTCCATTCACTCGGAACATACAGTTTTGTTTCATACCAAACATCACCTGCATATTCTCTTGAATCCTTATCTACGAAAAAGTCATTAAAGCTTGCAGGAACAGGAATCTTAATCGGATCCTTTAGACCGTTTTTCCAATCCTTTGCTTCTCCTTCTTGTTTATAATCAAACTTAAAGTTCCACATTCCATCCATAGAAACAACCCTTCTGGTTGCAGAGTTTCTAGGATAAAGTAATTTATTTGCCACTTATATCTACCTCCTACTCACGACCTAAATCTTTTTGTACTTTTGCTAATGTTTCATCATCTAGATTATATATAAATTTCATAGCTATAAAGCTTATAATGTTACCAATTAGTGGTAATAAGGCTGCAAGCCTCTTGATATTCAAAGCAACTTCTGGTAGTTGGTCTGCACCAAGAACTGCTTGGTATCCTGTAAATCCAAGTAAGAATGCAATTAGGGCTGCTCCAAAACCTTGGGCAAACTTTCTAAACAAGGAGTAGGTTGCATATATAGAACCTTCTTCTCTCCTACCTGTTTGCCATTCTTGGTAGTCAATACAATCTGCAACTAGAGCCCAAACAAGCATATTGTTGAATCCAGTTAAAAGTGCTGCTACACCTTGTAGTATAAACCATAGGTATGGATTTTCTACTGGGATTAGTAACAAGTATAAGTAAGCAGCTATAGCCCCTAGGAATGGCCAAGAGCAGATATTCTTTTTACCCCATTTTTCTACTGCTACTTTAACAAAAATCATAGCAAAAATGGTTGGTGCCATACTTACTAAGGTACCTAAAGATAAAAGGCTTGGATTCTTATAATATGTAATAAATACATATTGATTCATTGTACCAGTAGATGAAATTAATAAAAGCATTGAAACACTTGCAAGTGTTACTGCTAACATTGGACGATTCTTAAAGAAGGCAAACATGGTTTTAAAGTAATTAAACTTCTGTTCTTCTTTACTTTCATCTACCTTCTTAATTCTTTCTGTTGTTCCAAGATAAAGAATTATAAATGCACCTAGTGCTATAATAGCTAAAACAAATGCTGTGATTGTAAAACGTTTACCAGATGGATTACCATCAACATAAATTATTTGTGGCAATATAACCATTAAAGGAATCTGTGCTAACATAGCCCCGATTGATCTAAAACGTGATAATTCTGCACGTTCTGTAGAATCATTGGTTATAACAGACTGAAGCGAACCATAAGGTACATTGATACATGTATAGCATATATCCCATAATAGATAAGTAACAACACATTGGGCGAGCTTAAGTCCATAAGGAGCATTAGGCACATAAAGGAACATAATAGCCGTTACTATTGTCATAGGAATTGCTGCATACTTAATCCAAGGACGAAACTTATCTCCACCATCTTTAGGTTTTAGATAGTCTGTTAACGAGCCAATAATAGGGTCATTAATACCATCCCAAATTTTGGTGATTAATATAATAGTACCATAATGGTATGGGTTAATTCCCATTACTGTAACATAAAATAGCATAAAATAGTTCATAATAAGGGCGAAACTACAATTACATCCAAAGTCACCCATCATATAGCTAAGCTTGTCTTTTAAACCAAAAGGTCTCTCTACCTTAACTTTAGTTCCCACAACTGGACTATCCATATTTATCCTCCTATTGTTTTATAAAGTATTGTTTTAGCAATATTGCTAGCTTGATGTCCTAATTTTATTATACTAATAGTCTATATTCTAGTAATTCTTTTATCATTTTTGGTACTATCTTGCATTATGCACAAGTTTGTTATAGAATTAAGGTGATAGTTGTGACTAATGTCTGATTAGATGGAGTGATATAATGGAAACCAACAACCAATTACCAAATTTAAAACTAAATCTAGAAAATATCGAATCAATAGAAAAGATATATGAATTTGAAGAGAAACTAATGTTATCTGTTCAACAGGGTAATGTAGAAGAGATTAATAAACTCATGGGTAACAATCTTAACTTCTCCACTTTAACATCACACATGGAAAAACGTATGCCCAATGACTTACTTCGTTTTCACAAAAACAATCTTATTATTACTAATACCTTACTAAGAACCGCTGCAAAAAGAGGGGGACTGCCAGTTATATACCTTCATACTATCTCTGAAAAGTATGCCCTATCTATAGAATCCGCTCCTACACCAGAATACCTTGTCAAAGTACTTTTACCAACAATGTGTAGAGAATATGCTATAGCAGTAGATAGGTTTTCATCTAAGGCATATAGCCCATTAATCAAAGAGGTTATACGTTATATTACTTCTAATGTTACAAAGGACTTATGCTTAACCACCCTAGCAGGATACTTTCACGTAAACCCTAGCTTCCTGTCTAGGAAGTTTAAAGAAGAGACAAAGATGTCTTTTACTCACTATACTAATCACTATAGAATTGAACTAGCTAAGTACTTTTTTGAAAAGGACATGCACAACATCACCGAGGTAGCTTATATGGTTGGCTATAACGATAGTAGCTACTTTACTAAGATTTTCAAGAAGTTTACAGGATTATTACCAAAAGATTATATAAAGACAATAGTTAGGGAAAAAGAATAAAAGACATAAAAACATCTACCAACACTAGATGCTTTTTAATTTATAATTCACAAGAATTTTGTCGAAAAATGTAACACACAAATTGCCTCCGCATATTATAGTAATGACTTTAAATGAAAAGGAGGTTAATTTATGAAACGAAAAGGTATCTTCTTTTATATGTTTATCCTAACTTTAGCTTTTTGCTTCCTACCAAATAAAGTCTTAGCGGCTTCTCCTCCAGCAACACTTACAGTTGATGGAGTACTAGTTGGCACCTATGGGTCTGTACAAGAGGCCGTAGATGCAGTTACAACAACTACAGGAAGCAATTTTGTTATTGAAATAGCCGAAGGAACAGTTACAGATCCTCTTAATATCATACAACAGCCAAATAAGAATGTGGTCATTATGCCACAGCCTGAGGCATCCGTCACATTTACAAACACAATAAACATTGATGGAAATGGTAATTTAAGTAACCCAGAAACTCTATTAATTCAAGGCCTTACCTTTGATTTGACTTCAGGAAGCCCAGCAGAAGCTATTTATTTTAATCTAATTCCACCAGATAGACCTGGTTTTAGCTATGCCCATAACGTAACCATTAATGGTTGTGAATTTAGAGGGGTCTTCGATGCAACTGTAGCAGTTCAAAGTGTAACTGGCGGAACAAGAAACATCTCAATAATGAACTCTACTGCTACCGACATGCATAGTTTAGCTCAACTTAAAGCTGTATCAGGTTATGCCTTTATCCAAAACAATACCTTAAGTAATTCTAGTGAAGGCGTAAACTTCTACGGCCCAGGAAATTTAGTGATAGATAGCAATAGGTTTGATGTAACAGGCTATGCGGTTCGTAGCGGGCAAGGATCAGGTACTATTACTAATGCTGGTTCTGTTACTATCAATAACAGTATTCTAAATTCCAACTCGCTAGATAGAGGTACAGTTGTATTAAGAGGCGATAGCACTAATAACATCAACATCGTGCACTCTAATATAACTAATGCTAACCCTAATGGACCTAGTATACAAAATATCAACGATGCAAGTATAAACTCATACAATATAGACATCGTAGAGTCAAATATTACAGGACTAATCGCTGGTATTAACCCTACAACTGTCAATTATATAGATGACCCAAATGTTGAAAATGGACCCGTTAGTGTACTTGATATACCGGATAATGGATCAGATATTTTCTTTGTTGTAATAATAATTTTGTTCTTACTTCTGATTGCTTCTTGTATCCTTACCATCATTAAATGCAAACCTTATCATCCATGTAGAAAACGCCCTAAACACTGCCGTTAAAATCAAACATTAAAATAAAACAATAAACGTCACCTTCCCAACGAGTAGGTAACAAAAAAGAGAAAGCATCTATCAATCGATAGACGCTTTCTCTTTAACTTTATATTTTATATATAATTAACCTATATAAAGGTCTATAGTCATCACAATTTTCTACTATAGTTCTCTACGGGATATTAAGTAATTAATACCTGATACAATAATACCGCCACCGATAAAGTTACCAATAGCAGCAATCACTAGATTATAGAATATACCTTGAAAACTTAAGTCAGCACCATAGAATAGAGCCGTAAACAAATAGTAAACATTGGCTACAACGTGTTCTGTACCACTAATAACAAACACTGTAATTGCAAGCCATATAGATACAATCTTAGCTATCTCATCTTTGCAGCTATAAGACAAGCAAACGCCTGTACAAACTATTATATTACATAATATACTACTTATAAGCAATTGGCCTACTGGCATATGTACCTTGTGGATTGCCTTATCAATCACTAAGCTTACTGTAGCCTCATTAAAGATTCCTGCTGTCTTAGTTAGTAGACTAGCAAAAATCCCTCCAAGCATATTTGAACCAAGAATAATAAAGAGAATTCTAAAAACTTTACTTAACCTAGTTCTTTTAGAATAAACAGCAGTCATTACCATACAATCACTTGTAAATAACTCTGCCTGCATTAAAATGATTGCAATTATTCCTAACGGGAATACTACTGCACCTAAAAAATCACCTAAGCCAGGGCTTGTAATACTTGCCGAAAGTTTAAGACTTCCTATTGCACCAATGGCTATGTATAATCCGGCTAAAAAGCCTTGCATAAGTAAGGTTAAGAAGCACTTACTTGCCTTTTTCTTGCTTTGTTGTAATATGTACTCTACCAAAGCTTTAGGTCCTGAAATTGTAGACATAACTAAATCCTTCCTCGTTTCCATAAGTAATATGTATTTTTGAGGCTAATCTCTTTATAATTAACCACACAATGAGATATATTAGCATATATAGGTGTAAAAATCAAAAAATTAACAACTTATATAAGCAAGAAAATGAAACAAAAATGCAGAAAAAAAGTGCCTAATCATAGGCACTTTTTCTATATAGGAAAAAGTTGAATTATATAGGCAATTTCCAAAGCTTTATTATAACTCAAGCATATACTTATATTGGTGAATACTTTCCAGATAATATATTAACTACTTCAGCTTTGGTTAAGGCCAAGTCTTCATATAGCATAGCCTTCCATTGCTGGGTTGACCAATAAGGATTTAAACCACCTAGTAAGACTGCAATATCATCAGCATTTGCATACCACTTTTTTTCTGCATCTTCAGTTCCTATAGCATCACCTGTTTTAGCTGCATTAACAAGTTGGACAGCGATTGTAAGATGGTTTGTAAGTAAATCTGCAAACCTAGAGGCAACCCCATCTCCATAAAGCGGCTTAAGTAAAGCCTCAAAGTCTTTAGGATTTCTTAGTAGGTGGTCAGTAGATGAATCTACATCTGGCAAACCATATGCTATGCTAATGATAGTAAGCCTAGTCCAAACAACATGTTGTTCCCACAGCAAACGCAGGTAATTGTTTAAACCCACCTGTGCTTTGCTAATTATGTCATTATTTTTAGGGGATGTCCCCTTATTATTTAAGTTCATATTAATCACAACTTTGATATCATTTCTACCATAATATGACAAGGCAACTAAAAAAGTACCTTATAAACCTTTCAGCCACATTAAAGTTACTTCATCCCTGTAAACATCCAGTTAACACCAAACCTGTCACTTAGCGAACCATGTAGTTCTGCAAAAAACTTCATTTCATGCATGGTTAGCATGAAACAAAAGGTCAAATTAATAAAAGAAAAAGGCTTCCAACAACCGGATATAACCGAAAGTCTGAAAGCCTTTTATTTCAAGTTATTAACTATTATATATTCACATTTTACTGGCACCTTACTTTGATTAATCTTAATTATATTGTAAAATTATTTAAAAACATCAGGGAATTGCCAAATAATACCACATGTCATTACATTGGCCATTTCTAAAGCCTGCATTTCAATTTGATCAAAAACACTTATACCATCAGCAT
>JAAYRG010000250.1 GCA_012518885.1 Clostridiales bacterium
ATTTAAATAACCTTTCACTTACGTCTTCATATAGAGATTTCTTTGTTATTTCATAGGCTTTAGTATAAGCTATTCCAAGCAATGCATTATCATATAGCATTTTTTCAAAATGTGGAATCATCCATTTCTCATCTACTGAATACCTATAAAAACCAAATCCTACATGGTCAAATATACCTCCTTTATACATACTTTCTAAAGTATATTCTGCCATGTTTAGAGCCTCTTCATCATTGTGCTTTAACCCATATTCTAATAAAAAAATAATATATTGAGGCATAGGAAATTTGGGATAGTGTCCAAATCCACCATTAATCTCATCAAACATTTCTTTAAGACTCTCTTTAGTTTTACTTTGTATATTCTCTTCTATCTTTCCTTTGGTATATAAATTATATCGACTATTCACTTCTTCTACAATATAATGACTTTCTCTTATTATACTTTCTTTGTCTTCAATCCAAGTTCTATTTACCTTACTTAGTAAATCAATTAATCCTACCATCCTATTCCTTGACCTTTTTGGAAAATATGTGCCTACATAGAAAGGCTTTCCATCGGGAGTTAATAATAGATTAAGAGGCCATCCACCTCTACCTGTCATAGCTTCACAAAAAGTCATATAAACCTTATCAATATCTGGCCTTTCTTCTCTATCCACCTTTACAGGTACATAATATTTATTTAAAAGAGCAGCTACTTCATTATCTTGAAATGATTCTCTGTTCATTACATGACACCAATGGCAGGCGGAATAACCGATGGAGATGAATAGGGGTTTGTTTTCTTGTTTGGCTTTATTTAGGGCTTCTTCACCCCACGGGTACCAATCTACAGGGTTATATGCATGTTGTAATAGATAAGGAGACTTCTCTTTAGCCAATCTATTAGGTTTAACTTGCATATTTTCGTTTGGCATATTATCACACTCCCTTCATTAAGTATATCTTCAATATTATACCCAATCCTAATAGAAGATATTATGGTAAAATAAAAGAAGATATATTGAAGTTATATATATCCTCTTAATTATTTAATATTTATTATGGTTCATTTTTAAGATATATAATATAAATTATGTGCCGTTATTTAATCTTTTTAATTTCCTCAATAATAGTCATTGTACAATAAAATATTGTAAAAATGGTACTTATACAAAAACTTATTATAAGAGAAGCATCTCCACCATGAAATACTAAATCAATGATAAATGCTACCCCAAACATTGTAAACAAGAATATAAAGAAAGTATATAATGCTGATTTTAGTACCTTCTTCATAAATCTATCGTTGTATTCTTCTATTTCTTTTTCTTTATCGTTCATATAATCTTCTCCTTTACGACGTATTTTTCAACTTATATGCAACATTACTATATACCTTTATAAATAAGAGCAACTTTGCAAAATAGTAATAATAATTATACTAATCTGCTTTGCTTGGTATTAATCTAGAAATTTGTCCTGCTAAATTTTGTATAGGCATGGTTTGGAGATATACCTTACCTGGACCCGTCAATGTGGTCAAAAATAACCCTTCTCCACCAAATAATACATTTTTCATTCCTTTAACCGTTACAATGTCAAAACTTACAGATTGTTCAAACATTGCCACATGACCTGTATCCACCTTAATTACTTCTCCAGGCTCTAAGTCGTATTCTTCAATATGTCCATCCATTTCAAGAAAGACTACCCCTGGTCCCGTTATTTTTTGAAGAACAAATCCTTCCCCTCCAAACAATCCAGCAGCCAGTTTCTTCTTAAAATATACTTCTAAGGAAACTGACTCTTCACTGGCTAAAAAGGCATCTTTCTGAGCAATTATACTTTCTCCAGCCTTTAGTTCTAGGACTAAAATTTTGCCTGGAAAAGAAGATGGAAAAGCTATAGTTCCAGACCTTCTACTAGATGTAAAAGTATTTAAAAATAAGGATTCTCCTGAAAACATTCTCCCTAGTCCACCCATGAGACCACCTTTCATATTGGTATCCATTATTATATTATCTGACATCCATCCCATG
>JAAYRG010000041.1 GCA_012518885.1 Clostridiales bacterium
AGAATAAAGACCCAAAAGAAGCAGTAGCAGACCTTTTACTTCGTGATAAGAGAAGGGAATTCTACTAAGAAGTATTTAAATAAAATCCAAAAATTTATAAACTTTAAGAAGTACTTATTTATAAGTAACAGGTTTGCTGCTTATATTTAAGTACTTTTTTTGTTTTAGGACAAATGTATTAATATGTCCAATATGCATTGAATGGCGTATAAATATACAAACAGATTAAAGTGTTACATTATACCATTTTTAGAAAATATTAAATTACAACAAAGCTAACATTTTTCTTACATTTTTAGACTAATACAATTAACAGAAATAGGTAGGAAAAGTCGATTATAGTTATTGACATACCAGGGTTTTATTTAATATAATATTCATAGATTGTAATATTATTCATGATGATGTAATAGAAATGGTGGAGGTTATTTTGGCGAAAAATAATACATATAATTTAAGAAACGTTAGCAAGATAATAATAGCAGTATTCTTGATTTTTAGCTTAATCATACATACAAAAGTAATAGTAAAGGCATATCCTGTACAGGGGTATGTAACTGGTAGCACAGTAAATGTTAGAAGTGGTCATAGTACCGACCATTCTGAAATTGATAGATTAAATAAGGATCATCCAGTCACTGTAATTGATCAAAGTAATCAAACTGGTTGGTACAAAATTCAATATGTAAAAGATGGTGTCACTAAAGAAGGTTGGATGTCAAATAATTACATAAGACTTGAGATAAATGCTGAAACTGACCCAGAATTTGAGAAACTCTTAAATGAGCAAAAATTCCCTGAAAGTTACAAGCAATATCTTAGGGAACTACATATACTACATCCAAACTGGGAATTCGTAGCCATGCATACAGGTTTAGACTGGAATAGAGTACTTAAGGAGCAATTAACTCCTGTTTATAGGAATATGGTTCCTGCCTCAAGTATTGCCTCATGGAAGTCAATTGAAAGTGGTGCTTATTTGTGGGATACAGGAAAGTGGATTAATTTCGAACCAGGCTGGGTAGCGGCATCATCAGATATTCTCGCCTACTTTATGGACCCACGTAATGCCCTAGTTAATGGTGGAGAGATTCTCCAATTCCTATCCCTTGGATGGACAGGCAAGGAAACTAAAGAGGGTGTCCAAAACATATTAAAGGGTACTTTTATGGAAAGAAGTGACCTTGATTATGCCCGGTATTTCATGGAAGCTGGTCAATTACATGGTGTTAGTCCATATCATTTAGCATCTAGAGCAATTCAAGAAGTTGGTATTAATGGTAGCGCTAGTGTACAAGGTCCATACTATAACTTTTATAATATAGGAGCAACTGGAAGTGAACCAGTGAAAAAGGGCCTCGAATATGCTAAGAATAAGGGATGGGATACACCAGAAAAATCAATAAAAGAAGGTGCTAGTTTTATTACCAACAACTACATAAAAAAAGGACAAGACACCTTATACTTACAAAAATTTAATGTTACTGGTACATATAGTGATTTTTGGCATCAATATATGAGTAATATCCAAGCTCCAACTAATGAAGCCAAGAATATGTTAAAGACATTGCCAAACTTTAATAATGGCCACTACATATTTAAGATACCAGTATACCAAAACATGCCTGCTACAGCAGTAGTAAAACCAACATCTAATGCAGACCCTAACTATTATTTATCTAATCTTAAGGTAGATAATTATTCCTTAACACCAGTATTTAGTGTACACACTACTACATATAGTTTGATAGTTCCTGAGAATGTAACTAGCATAAATATAAGTGCAACACCTGTTAAGTCAACCACAAAGGTAACTGGAACAGGTACACATCAGTTATCTCCAGGAATTAATGAAATAAAGGTTACGTCCACAGCACAAAATGGCAAATCCATAACTTATACAATTAATGTTTCAAGGGGTACACAAGAATATGTTCCACCAACGCCAAGCCCAACCCCAACCCCAACTCAGCCACCAGCAAACAACGAATATACTATAACTAGTGATTTTGCTATTGGTGCAAGTATTAGTGGGATTAATCCAGGAACATCTATCGATAAGTTTAAGGAGAGAATAAAAGTTACTAACGCAAGCATCGAAGTAGTTAATGCTGATGGAACAAAAGCAACAGGTAATGTAGGTACGGGTAAGAAACTTCAAATAATACAAGGCAATAAGGTAGTTAAAGAGTATCCTATAATAATTTATGGTGATACCAACGGTGACGGTAATATCAATATTGTTGATTTAGCTAATGTCCAAAAGCATATCCTTAATGTTAAAAAATTAGAAGGAGTATATGCCGAGGCAAGTAACACAAGGAAAAATGGAGCTGGCATTAATATTGTTGACCTAGCGAATATCCAAAAACACATATTAAATGTTAGCTTAATCAAACAATAGGAAGGATTGAATTAATGAAATTAAACAAATTAAAATATATTTTTAGCATAATTGCTTTAGTTCTTGCTATAGGACTAAACATGCAAACAGTTTACGCTGCTTCAGGTTCAGCAAGTGCAAGTGGTGGTGGAACTGTCAAGGTGGGTGATTCTGTAACTATAACTGTTAAAGTAAGTGCAGATGAGACTTTGTATGGAATCCAATTTGGGGTTAAATACGATCCAAATATATTAGAATATGTAAGTGGAACTGATGCACATGAAGATGCAGCAGGTTTAGTAAAGGTTGCATCATCAGCGTCTTCAACTAGTAAGAGTTTTAGTTATAAATTCAAAGCAAAGCAACCAGGAACTAGTTCTATCTCAATTGTTGAACCTATAGGTGTTGGAGATAGTGACTTTCAACTATCTGCATCTGGTACTTCTGTAAAAGTTGCAGCCCCAGTACAGCATTCAAAAGATAACTCCCTAAAATCACTTACGATTTCACCAGGGACCTTATCACCAGCATTTAGTCCAAGTAATACTAAATACACAGCAACAGTAGCAAACAGCACTAAAAAAATAACTGTATCAGCAACTCCAAACCATAGTGCTGCTAAGGTAACTTCAGTAACTGGAGCTGATAATCTTTCAGTTGGAAAGAATGATATAAAGGTTCTAGTTCAAGCTGAAGATGGTTCAACAGCTACATATACAATTACAGTTACAAGGGAACAAGGAGCAGCTGCACCAACTAATGCGGCAAGCCCAAGCCCAACACCGGAACCATCAGTAACACCAACGCCAAGTCCAACTCCTGAACCAGAGCTTCCACCTATTGAAGTAAAGATAGATGATAAGTCAATGTTTATAGGTAATGATTTTGAAAGTTCAAGTATGCCAGAATCATTTAAGAAGGAAACCTTAGATTTTAATGGCAGAGATATAAGTGTTGCTATAAGTAATGATGGAGATTTAACTCTTGTTTACTTAACTAAGGAGAATGAGGAGACAGGAGAATTCTATATTTATAATAAAGAGACAGATACCTTTAGTGCTTATACTGAAATCGAAGGTCGAGGTGGAAGATATATAATCCTACCACTAGAAGAAGGAGTAACAATTCCTGATAATTTCATTGAAGCAAGCTTTAATTTAGATGACAAAGACATTAAGGGCTGGAAACTTCCTGGCCTAGAAGACGAAGACTACTACATACTATATGCCATGGATGGTAGAGGCAATAAAGATTTATTTAGTTTTGACTTACAGGGAACTACATTCCAGCGTTTTTCAATTGATGCCCTTAATGCCCTACTAGGTGGTAGTGATGCAAGTGAAGATGAACTTCTATCTATAAAGGATGATTTAGATAAGACTTATAAGGACTTATCTGTACTTCAAAGTAAGTATAGTGCTGATATGACTTCTCGCCTTAGAATAATTGTGGCACTTGCTGTTGTATCACTTATTCTATTTATCTTACTAGTTAATGCCCTATTAAAGAATAAGTTCTTAAAACAGGACTTACAAGAGATAGAAGGCTATGTAAGTGATTTTGACCAAGTAGGAAGTGATGAGTTTGACCTTGCAGAGAGTCTAGCCAGTGCATTTGATGACTCAGATTTGACAAGTGAGTTTGCAGCTACTAAGGAAGAACCAACTTATGAGTTTAATGATACAGCTATTCTTATGGAAGAAGACCTAATTTCTCCTAAGGCTTACGAAGATGGCCAAAAGGAAGTAAAAGAAGTTAAAGAATCTGATAAAAATACTAATAATCAAAAACAAGATAATAAGGCAAAAGATTTAGAGAACGCATCATTAGAAGATATTTTTGAGTTCCTAAATGTCGACGAATTAGATGATGATATTGATGATGACCTTATCTAGGTTATTAGTCAAAAAGGATATAAAACTAAAGAATAAATAATTAGACTCCCATTTGTTAAGACTTATATTAACTAATGGGAGTTTCTTTATAAGTAGCTAAATGATTAGTTAAAAAGGAGAAGAGGCTATGAAGGACATAATTATAACTAATTTTACTGACCCTATATGTGTTTGGTGCTGGGCAACAGAGCCTGTATTTAGGGCCCTAGAAACCCATTTCCCAAATCAAATTGAGTTTCGTTATATAACTGGAGGCCTAGTAAGGGATATTGATGATTTTTCTGACCCTGATAATGATATTGATGCTGGGTCACAGGGGGCTAATGCCCAGATTATTTCTCATTGGATAGAATCAGCAGACCACCATGGGATGCCTATTAAGGCTGAAGGCTTTAATCTTTTTTCTAAGGAATATCCTTCTAGTTATCCTCAAAATATTGCCTATAAGGCTGCCCAAATGTTAGATGCTAGAAAGGCTGATAAGTTTCTAAGGAGGCTTAGGGAGGCTACCTTTACAGAAGCTAAGGTAACAAGTAAGCTAGAGGTTCAGATTGAATTAGCAAAAGAAGTTGTACTAGATGGGGATGAATTTGCCAAAGCAATTACAAGTGGTGAAGCTAGAAAGAAGTTCAGTGCAGACCTTGCTATAACTGCCTCAAACGGGGTTAATGTCTTCCCTAGTTTCTTAGTAAAGAGCGCCCAGGCAAGAGAAATTTTTACAAGAAGTTTTAATACCTTTGAAGACTTTGTAGAGATTATAAGTAGGTTAACTGATGGAGCCTTAAAACCAATCAAAGTAAGTCCTTCATATGAAGGTTTAGAAGAACTGTTGTATACACATCCTAGATTAGCCCTTGAAGAGGTTCGACAAGCCTTTGCCTTCTCTACTAGGGAAGAGGCTGATAAATGGCTTAATAGCCTAATTGATGATGGGCGTTTAATAAAAGAAGATGCAGGGACAAGCTATTTTGTTCGTTTAGGTGTTAGATAAATTACAATAGAATTAATTAAAATGTTCCATATTTTAACTTACTAATTGGTTTTAAAATACTTAGTAATGTATTACTACCAATATATTTACTCATTTGACTTGATATTTATCTAGAATTGTTGATAATATAATAAGGGATTAATTTTTTATTTGTTAAATTATCAACTAATAGAAGGAGATAAAAGTATGAGTAAAAAGAACATTATTGTAGGTCAATCAGGTGGACCTACAGCAGTTATTAATAGTAGTCTATATGGTGTTGTAACTGAAGGGCTACGTAATAAGGATAAGGTAGACAAGGTCTACGGAATGCTTAATGGTATTGAGGGTTTTCTAAAGGGTAATATGATTGACTTTGAAAAGGACCTTTCAAAGTCTGATTTAGAGCTGCTTACTACTACACCTGCAGCT
>JAAYRG010000251.1 GCA_012518885.1 Clostridiales bacterium
GTAATACGAAAGTGTGGCAGGTGATTTATAAGTGTATTTTAATATAAAAAAGAATTGGGGTGAAGTATGAATCGTATTAAGTTTCTTAGAAATTCATACAGTGCACCCCAATATTTATTATAGAACCAATATAATTAAATATAAGAGTGTACGAAAGGGTAGTTATATAGATTACCTCTTCGTACGCTCTTTTTTGTATTAAGGAACTTAGGATTAGAAATACATTATTGTAAGTCTAACTTAAGCATCCTAAAAATTCGTAGTAAATAGGGTGATTTCATAGTATTTTGCAATTGTTTCCCTTTGCATGAAAGAAATTGTCGGTTTAACAAGTTAATTGATGTAAATTTCAGATAAAAAGCTAGGTTTAGGGGGCATGGATTGACAAAAAATACACAGCCTAATAGTTATAATTAAGATAAGTATTTCAGATGCAAAAGAAAAGAGGGGAGGAGTTGTACCTTGAGGTTTACTTAGATGTACTTTTTGTTGTTAATTTCCTAATGAACTTAATTTTGCTCACCATAGTTAAGAAAGTTCTAAAATGGGAAAGTAATATATTTAGAAGGTTATTAGGTGGAAGTATTGGTGCAATTGGAGCTTGTATGCTTGCCTTGTTTCCTAACCAAAGTAAGTTCATTCAGTTTATAAGCTCCTACTTAATAATTTGCCTTCTGATGATTCTTGTTAGCTTCAAGATAACAAGTGGGAGAATGGGCCTTAAGGGTCTTCTAGTATTATATCTTACAACTTTTTTTCTAGGAGGCTTGTTTAATTCTCTTTACTACCATTCTATGCTAGGATTTTATTTTCATGAACTTATTAATGGAAGATTATTTGTAGGTCTAGATGGTTGGAAAATAGTCTTATTAATAATAACAGGAACCATAGGAGTCCTAATCTTTATTAAGGTCATATATGATTTTAGGAGAGAAAGTCAGGATATCTATGAAGTTACTATTTATCTTAATGAGAAGAACCTTGCATTAAAAGGTTTACTTGATACAGGAAATAATCTATATGATCCGATTTTTGCAAAACCAGTAATTATAATTGAATTTACTTCAATAATAAAACTCTTATCAAAAGAGGAAGTAGACCACATAAAAATTATGCTAGGTAGTAATGATATAAAAGGCCCTAGTACTACGGACTTAAAAGTCTTTATGATACCCTACAAATCTATTGGTAAAAAGAAGGGGCTATTACCGGCAATTAAAATTGACAAAATCGAAATAAAACGTGTAAATGATGTAATTATAAGCGAAAATGTTTTGACTGGTATTTGGGATGGTCACTTATCAAAACAAGGTAAATATCAAGTAATTTTACATAGAGATTTAATGTAGATGGAGGTTAAAAATGTTACTTAAACTAAACATGCCAAACAAGATTCAGTTTCGAATTATACCAGATATTAAAAGTCTCTTTTTTAATAGATCAGGTGAAATTCACTACATAGGTGGGTCAGATGTACTACCAGCTCCATTAAATAGGGAACGGGAAGCAGAAGAAATTGCTAAGCTTGGCACAGAATATGAAGATGAAGCGAGGGCTACTCTAATAGAACATAATCTACGACTTGTAGTTTACATAGCAAAGAAATTTGACAATACTGGTATTGGGGTTGAAGATTTAATATCTATAGGGACTATTGGCTTAATTAAGGCAATCAACACCTTTAATCCAAATAAGAATATAAAGTTAGCTACATATGCATCAAGGTGTATTGAAAACGAAATCCTAATGTTCCTAAGAAGAAACAATAAAACTAAAATGGAAGTATCAATTGATGAACCCTTGAATGTAGATTGGGATGGTAATGAATTATTACTTTCAGATATTTTAGGAACTGAAGAAGACTCGATATCAAAAGATATCGAAAAAGAAGTTGATAGAAAGCTCCTTAACAAGGCACTAGCAAAACTTAGCGAAAGAGAGAGAGTCATAGTTCAACTTAGGTACGGAATAAATACTACAGATGGGAATGAATATACCCAAAAAGAAGTAGCAGACTATTTAGGAATATCTCAATCATATATATCTAGGCTAGAGAAAAAAATAATAAAAAGATTAAAAAAAGAAATGCTGCGTTTTCAGTGATTTCTAGGGCTTTGTAAGAAGTGGAATTTATTTCATCCTTTATGGCTGTATAAAGAATACCATTAAAGTTAATCATTAAAATGTAAGTAATGATTTGGGAGGTTATTTTTATATGGCTCAGTACAAGGTTGAAATATGCGGTGTAAACACATCGAAACTACCACTAATTAAAAATGAAGAAAGAAAGGAACTATTTGACAGAATACTTGCAGGAGATAAAACTGCTAGAGAAAAGTATATTTATGGTAACTTAAGGTTAGTGCTTAGTATCATTCAAAGATTTACAAATAGTAAAGAAAACGTAGACGATTTGTTTCAGATAGGTTGTATTGGGTTAATAAAAGCTATAGATAATTTTGATGTAAATCAAAATGTTAAATTTTCTACTTACGCGGTGCCGATGATTATTGGGGAAATTCGAAGGTATTTAAGAGATAATAATAGCATAAGGGTAAGTCGTTCTTTAAGAGATACAGCATATAAAGCCATATATACAAAAGAAGCTTTAATGAAAAAGAGCGATCACGAACCAACCCTAAGTGAAATAGCTAGTGAAATAGGGGTTAGTAAAGAAGATATTGTATTTGCATTAGATGCAATTCAGACACCCGTATCATTACACGAACCTGTGTATAATGATGGTGGAGATACATTATATATAATGGACCAAGTAAGAGATAAAAAAAACAATGAAAACAATTGGGTTGAAGATATAAGTCTTAAAGATGCAATAGAAAGACTTCCAGAAAGAGAGCAAAACATTATAAACTTACGGTTTTATAAGGGAAAGACTCAAATGGAGGTAGCAAAAGAAATAAACATCTCCCAAGCCCAAGTCTCTAGACTTGAAAAAAATGCCTTAAAAAGCATGAGAAATTACTTAACCCAAGTCTAACAAGACACAGGGATAAGGATTTTGTTTTAATATAAGAGAATATACTCTCCTTTCTTAAATCCTAAGTTTGTCTTATACTATTAATTAAAAGTATCCCAAGCCGTAACTATCATACAATAGCAAATGTACATGATAGTTACAACTTGGGATATTTTATTGCTTAATATACTGCTAATAATCAATCTTAACTAGTGCCTTTTTAGCATCTACATCTACTAATATTACATCTTCACCTATCCTAGTAATACAACAATAGTTTATAATATATTCGCTTTCTCTACCTAATATCCCCCACACCTTACAGGGGCCAGGAATTATAATTTTAAGAATATTACCAGTCTCACAGTCAAAAATCAGATCACATACATAGCCGAGCCTTTCGCCGTCTCTACAATTAATAACCTCTTTTTCTTTAAAATCCAAAAACCTTGTATGTCTCACCCAACTCACCCTATTATAAATAGCTCTACTAACTAATATATGCAAGGTCTCATAGTAAATATTATAGACTTCTTAAAAGCTGTTATACTTGACATTGCAAGAGTTTAGCATATAATGAAAATAATAAATAAATACTAAGGAGGAATAAGCGTGAACTGCCCATACTGTGATGATGCTAATACTAGAGTAGTGGATTCAAGACCAATTGATGATGGCAAGAGTATACGTAGAAGACGTCAGTGTGACATATGTAAGAAAAGATTTACTACTTACGAAAAGGTCGAAGCTTTGCCTTTATTGGTGATAAAGAAAGATAACTCAAGGGAACCCTATGACAGAGCAAAGATTGAGCAAGGAATCTTTAGGTCTTGCCATAAACGTCCTGTTTCGGTTGATCAGATAAAATCTTTGGTAGATGAAATAGAAGCTACTATATATAATCTTGAAGAAAGAGAAATATCAAGTTCAATTATTGGTGAGATAGTCATGGATAAACTAAAGGGGTTTGATCCAGTAGCCTATGTGCGTTTTGCTTCAGTTTACCGTGAATTTAAGGATGTCAATACATTTATGGACGAACTTAAAAAGTTACTTGATAGTTAAGAAATATTAAATGTAATATTTTGTATAGTTTAAACTTGTTATAATAAGATTGTTTTGTTACAATTAAATTGGATGAATGCTTCTTTCATTGGAGAGAGACAATGAAAGGAGTTTTTTATGTTTAGTAAAACCCTAAGTGCCACCTTATGTGGTATTGACGTATCAATCATTTCTGTAGAGGCAGATATAAGTGATGGCCTACCTATGTTTGACCTTGTTGGCTATTTGGCTTCTGAGGTAAGAGAAGCAAGAGAAAGAGTTCGAATCTCTATTAGAAACTCTGGTTTTAAACTCAAGCCCAAACGAATAACAATCAACCTATCTCCGGCTGACATTCGTAAAGAAGGGACAGCCTTTGACCTTCCCATAGCAATTGCAATTCTTACTGCATTCGGTTTTATCCCCCAAGATTGTTTAAATGAAACTTTATTAATAGGAGAGCTTGGCTTAAATGGCGATATAAAAAGGGTAAATGGAGTATTACCCATTATTTATGCTGCAAAAAAGAAGGGATTTAAAAGATGTATTGTTCCAAAAGATAATATAAATGAAGCTGCTATAGTACAGGGAATTGATGTGTATAAAGCGACAAACCTTAGCCAAATTGTAGAGTTTCTTAATAATGAAAGCTACCAGGAACCCCACTACATAGATATTAGTTCTATTTTAGCCCAGAATAATAACAAGGACCAGTTAGATTTTGCTGATGTAGTAGGGCAAGATATTGCTAAGAGAGGCTTAGAAATTGCAGCTTGTGGTATGCACAATATTCTAATGATAGGGCCACCAGGGTCAGGAAAGACCATGCTTGCAAAGAGGGTGCCTACTATTTTACCTAAATTGACTCTAGATGAGAGTTTACAAATATCTAAAATCTATAGTATTTCTGGCCTATTATCTAATAACCAGTGTCTAATTACTGACAGGCCATACAGGTCTCCACACCATTCTATTACAACTACAGCCTTAGTTGGTGGAGGAAGAATCCCTATGCCTGGCGAAATCAGTCTAGCCCATCTTGGAGTCTTATTCTTAGACGAGTTACCCGAATTTAACCATAATACAATAGAAACCTTAAGACAGCCCCTAGAAGATAATGAAATAATTATTACAAGGCTTCAGGGAAGTTTTAAATTCCCTAGCGACCTTATGCTTGTGGCGGCTATGAACCCTTGTAATTGTGGATATTATCCTAATAGAAATAAGTGTAATTGTTCAGTAAGTCAGATAAACAAATATCTAGGAAGGATTAGCAAGCCCCTCCTAGATAGGATTGACCTATGTGTAGAGGCCCTGCCAGTAAAGTATCAAGATATTAGTGATGATAAAAGGTCAGAATCATCAGCATCTATTAGAGAAAAGGTAATGGAAGCAAGGAATATCCAGTTAGAAAGATATAAAAATGATAATATCTATTTCAACTCACAGCTATCTACTAATATGGTTAAAAAGTATTGTAAAATTGGAAAAGCAGAAAAAGAAATTTTAGAACACTATTATGAAAAATTAAACCTTTCTGCAAGGGCCTACCATAGAATTCTCAAAGTATCAAGAACAATAGCCGACCTTGACCAAGCTCCAATGATTAAAGTAAAACACATAAGTGAAGCAATTCGTTATAGAACCCTAGATAAGAAGTATTGGGAAAGTGAGAGTTAGCTAAGAAGACCCTAAGTCTCTATTAAAGGGCAGAAAGGAAAATATGACAAATAAGGAATACTGGTACTGGCTACTTAATATCGAAAATGTAGCCCTTAAAAAGGTAAAGGCCATATTAGAATACTTTGGTTCGCCTGAAGATGCCTTTAGGGGGAGGGAGGTCCACCTAAATCAGATAAAGAACCTAACGGATAAAGACAGATTAAACATTAGCAAAAGCAAAAATGAAGATAAAGTAAAAAAAGACTATACTAATTTACTTAATAAAAACATATATTTTGTTACAGTAGAAGATAAAGAATATCCATCAAAACTAAAGAACATTTACGACCCACCCTTTGGACTCTACTACAAGGGAAGGCTACCCTGTGAAGATAAAATTACAATTTCAGTAGTTGGAGCAAGAAATTGTTCTGATTATGGCAAAGAAGTTGCTCTAAAACTATCAGCTGAGTTAGCAAGTTATGGGGTTCAAATAGTTAGTGGTCTTGCAATGGGTATTGATGGATATGCCCATAGAGGTACTTTAAGAGTAGGTGGTGATACCTTTGGCGTATTAGGATGTGGAATCGACATATGTTATCCTAAAGAAAATTTCTCATTATATATGGACATAAGCCAACAAGGTGGTATAATATCAGAATATGGTTTGGGACTGCCTCCAAAGGCATACCAATTCCCTATGCGCAACCGAATAATTAGTGGCTTGTCTGATGGGGTCTTAGTAATAGAAGCAAAAGAAAAAAGCGGTTCTTTAATAACAGTAGACCAAGGACTAGAACAAGGTAAAAATATTTATGCTGTCCCAGGTAACATCTATAACAGGCTAAGTGAAGGATGTAATAACTTAATAAAGATGGGAGCAAAGATTGCTACTAGCCCTAAGGATATCCTTGAAGATTTTGAGTACAATTTTGATAATAGTATCAACAATAGTTCTATAAATATTAAGTTGCTTGAAAAAAAAGAAAAAATAGTGTATGCTTGTTTAAGTCATTTGCCAATGCATATGAACGAGATTGCAGGAAAAACTAATATTAATATCGAAGAGTTAAGTGAAGTCTTACTACAACTAGAATTCAAGAGTTTGGTAAAAGAAGTTAGAAAGAACTATTTTTCCTGTGTTTAATAAAGACTAAAAAGACATAAGGGGAGGTTTATATGTCAAAGAACCTAGTTATCGTTGAGTCACCAGCGAAGGCTAAGACCATAAAGAAATTCTTAGGACGTAACTATAAAGTAATGGCCTCTAATGGACATGTTAGGGATTTACCTAAAAGTCAATTAGGTGTTGATGTAGATAATGATTTTGAACCAAAGTATATAACAATAAGAGGGAAGGGACCTCTACTTGCAGAGCTTAGAAAAGAAGCAAAGAAAGCAGAGAAAGTATATTTAGCAACTGACCCTGACCGTGAAGGAGAAGCAATATCCTGGCACCTATCAGCAGCATTAAAGTTAGACCAAGACAAGTATTCTCGAATTACTTTTAATGAGATAACAAAAGATGCTGTAAAAAACTCTATAAAACAAGCAAGAGATATCGATATGGACCTAGTAGATGCTCAACAAGCAAGAAGAGCCCTAGACCGTATTGTTGGATATAAGATAAGTCCAGTTTTATGGAACAAGGTAAAAAGAGGCTTAAGTGCCGGTCGTGTTCAATCAGTAGCCCTTAGACTTATTTGTGATAGGGAAGAAGAAATAAACAGCTTTATTCCTAAAGAGTACTGGAACTTAGAAGCAGTACTTGATGTTGAAGGTAGTGGTGAACAACTAACAGTAAAGTTTTTAGGTGATAAAGATGGTAATGCAATTGAGATTCAATCTAAAGACCAACTAGATAAAATACTTGAGGAAATTGAGGGAGAAGACTTTGTAATAAGTGAGCTAAAAAAGTCAACAAGGTCAAGAAAGGCTCCCCTACCATTTACAACTAGTACGCTGCAACAAGAGGCTTCAAAGACCTTAAACTTTTCAACATCTAAAACTATGCGTATAGCCCAGCAGCTATATGAAAGTGTTGATATCAAAGGTCATGGTAGTGTTGGTTTAATCACTTATTTGCGTACTGACTCAACACGAATCTCAGAATCGGCTGATGCTAGTGTTAGGGAATATATAAAAGACAATTATGGAAGTGAGTATGTTATAAGCGGTAATCCAAATGCTAGCAAGGGTAAGAATTCCCAAGATGCTCACGAAGCTATAAGACCAACTTCTGTAGACTTTGCTCCTAGTGAAATTAAAGATTCCCTAAGTAGGGACCAGTATAGACTTTACAAACTAATTTGGGAAAGGTTTGTAGCAAGTAGGATGCAACCAGCAAAATACGAGACAATATCTATAAAAGTTAATGCAAATGGATATAGGTTTAGTGCTTCTACGTCAAAGCTTGTTTTTCAAGGTTTCTTATCTATTTATAAACAAGAGAAGGAAGAAGAATTATCTAATCAGGTTTTAGCATCCATGACTAAGGATACAACATTAACCTTTAATAAGATAAACTATTCTAAACACTTTACTAAGCCACCTGCTCATTATAATGAAGCATCATTAGTAAAGACCTTAGAAGAATTAGGTATTGGAAGACCAAGTACCTATGCCCCAACTATAACGACATTAATTTCACGAAGATATATAACTAAAGAAGAAAAGAACTTATATGTAACTGAGCTTGGTGAAATTGTTAACGATATAATGCTAAAGGCATTCCCAACTATAGTTGATGTTAATTTTACCGCTAACCTTGAGTCCTTACTTGACGCTGTAGAAGAAGGAAAGATAAACTGGAAAACTATTATAAGAAATTTCTATCCTGACCTAGAAAGCTCAGTAGAAAGTGCAGAAAAAAATCTTGAAAAAATCGAGATTGCTGATGAGGAAACAGATATTCCTTGTGACCTATGTGGTAGGAACATGGTAATAAAATATGGTCCTCATGGGAAGTTTCTTGGATGTCCAGGATTTCCAGAGTGTAGAAACACAAAACCTTACCTTGAAAAAATTGGCGTAGCTTGTCCAAAGTGCGGAAAAGATATAGTTATTCGCAAAACTAAAAAGGGTAGAAAGTATTACGGTTGTGAGGATAATCCGGAATGTGACTTTATGTCATGGCAAAAACCTTCAAAACATACCTGTCCAAGTTGTCAGGGATATATGTTAGAAAAGGGTAAGAACATTGTATGCCATGATGAAGAATGTGGATACCAGATAAGTAAAGAAGAGTTAGAAGACAAATTAGAAAAAAGTGATGACAAAAATAAAGAAAGTTAATATGCAAGGACCTAGTAATCTTGAAATATTTAAATTTTAGAAACAAATCAAAGAATATTTGAAAGTAATAGGGTTTTGTGTTAATATGTCATTGAAATAAATTTGCGTATACAATTTTTAAAATTTTGCGCTAATCAAAGATAATTACTTAATATTTATAACAACTAGATGTATTGATTAACTAAAAGGTAAATTAACGTATAAAGAGTGCTTGTTAATTAACAAACTAGGTTAATCGAAAGATAGCAGGAGGTCTTTTGATGAGTGTACAGTTACTAGATAAGACAAGAAAGATAAACAAACTTTTGCATACTACAAACTCAAACCAATTGGTTTTTGATGATATATGTAAAGTTTTAAGTGAAATATTGGAGTCTAACGTAATTGTAATAAGTAAAAAGGGAAAAGTATTGGGGATTAATAATAGAAGTAACACTAAGGAAATAAATCATCTAATCAATAATGAAGTTAATACTATGATTGATTCCCTATTAAATGAACGTTTCTTAAATATTTTATCTACACAAGAAAATATTAATCTTCTGACTCTAGGATTTGAGTCAGAAGAAATAGATAGATATAATGCAATAGTTGCACCTATAGACATTGCAGGTGAACGCCTAGGTACATTCTTTGGATATAAGATGGATTCTCAATATAAGATTGATGATATAATCTTAAGTGAATATGCTACAACAGTAATTGCTCTTGAAATGATGCGTTCTATTAATGAAGAGAATGCAAGAAACCACAGGAAGATTCAAATAGTAAAATCTGCTATTAGCACCTTGTCCTGTTCGGAACTAGAAGCCATAATTCATATATTTAATGAACTTCATGGGTTAGAAGGAGTACTAGTAGCAAGTAAAATAGCAGATAGGGTTGGAATAACAAGGTCAGTTATAGTCAATGCCCTAAGAAAGTTTGAATCTGCTGGTGTAATAGAATCTAGGTCTTCCGGAATGAAAGGAACCTATATTAAAGTTATTAATGATGTTGTATTTGATGAACTTGACAAGATCAAGGAAGAAAAAGCATTATTTTAATATACTAATAAATATAGTGGATAGGGACAAAGCTACATATGTCAATGTTTCTTAAGAAAGATTTAGAAAAAAGATTAGATTCATACTCTAAAGAGATTGATAGGAGATTATTAAACTATTCTTATTAGAGTTGATGAATCTGGTCTTTTTCTTTTATATATTAGCAGCAGATTTATTTTATATATAACCGATTGTATTAATTCTAATACCAATTATTTTTAAAAGACACCTTAATTTATAAAATTAAAACATAATTATTAGTCTTTTATGAGAGATTATAAATGAATTCAAAGGTTAATTACATATTATTACAATCTAATTTTCTTTCTTGATACCGTAAACCCCACTAATAGACGCAAGTAAATAAGATGATTAAAGAGACGAAATAATGTATAATTATTAATTTGTAAATTCTCCTTATTAATTTTGCTAATAAGTTTAGTGAATTAACTATGTTATACTTATCACAAACCCACTAAATATGTTAAAACAGCTAGCTTAAGAATTTAAAGAAATTTCCAAGTTATAATATTTACTTATAAACCTTATAATATTTGCATAAAAAACGAATAATATTCGACATTAAGCTTGATATTATGACAAAAAATAGGTATAATGTATAATTGTTATATAGTTGTATAGGAGGTATGGAAGATGATTAAATCAAATGCATTCAACTATATTAATGTATTAAATAAGGCGGCAGACGCTAGTTGGCTAAGAAATGAGATTATTGCTAATAACCTAGCTAATATAAATACTCCTAACTTTAAACGTAGTGACGTTGATTTTGAAAGTGTACTTAGAAAACAACTTAAGGGCAGCCAGCCTCTAGATAGAAAAGTTGCAAATGTAAATATTCAAAACTTGAAACCAGTTGTATATAAAGACCATGCAAATCTAAGTTATAGGTTGGATGGTAACAATGTAGATATCGATATTGAGAGTGCTAATTTAGCAGAAAATCAAATTAAGTATAATGCTATAGTAGATTCTATTTCGCATGAGTTTAATAGAATTAAAACCGTTTTAAATGGATTATAGGAGGTAGACAATGGCGCTATATAGTGGAATGAATATAAGCTCAAGTGGAATGACTGCCCAAAGGTTACGAATGGATACCATAGCCCAGAACATAGCCAATGTTAATACCACAAGAGATGAAGATGGAAATGTATACAGACGTAAAACAGTGGTATTCCAAGAAAAGTCAAGCAAAGCCTTTGGTAAAGTTTTTGCTGAGAGATTAGACGCGGCAAGGGGCAAAGGGGTTAAGGTAGTAGCAATTACTGAAGATGAAGAAACACCACTTAATATGGTATATGATCCATCTCATCCAGATGCTGATGAAGACGGATATGTATCTTACCCAAACGTTAATACAGTTACTGAGATGACTAACCTAATAGATGCAAGTCGTGCTTATGAAGCCAACGTAACGGCTTTTAATGCATCAAAGAGCTTAGCTCTAAAGGGACTTGAAGTTGGTAAGTAATAACAAATTAATTAGACAAGAGTAATTTATAAAAATGTGAAATTACAAAAAGAGGAGAATTGGTTGTGCAAATAAATGGAATTAGTAAGGTAAGTGGTCTGGAAAATTTGACCAAGCAAATTACAAAAACGGATTCAAATAGAAATGAGACATTTATGAACTTGCTAAAATCAGCAACCATGGCAATTAACGAAACTAATCAGTTATCAAACGCAGCTAAAACCGCAGAGATTTCATATGCTATGGGTTTGACTAACAGTACTCACGATTTACAGGTTGCACAAGAAAAGGCAAATGTAGCATTACAATACACACTAACTGTTCGTAATGCAATTTTAGAAAGTTATAATCAAATTATGAATATACAATTTTAGTAGGGCAAGGAGCTTTTAAATGGTTGAGAGACTAAAGAAAATTCCAGAAGAACTATTAGTCCGATGGAAGGGATTATCTAAAAAAAGGAAAACAGCCATTATTAGTGCATTTGCCACTATAGCTTTGGCAGTAATAATACTTGTGTA
>JAAYRG010000252.1 GCA_012518885.1 Clostridiales bacterium
CAAATAGAGGTTGTAATTCAACCACAGAGCATTATCCATTCAGCAGTTGAGTTTATTGATGGAAGTATAGTAGCACAAATGGGAACTCCTGATATGCATCTGCCTATCCAGTATGCAATATACTATCCTGAAAGAAAAGTATTAAAAGGTCAGAGACTTAACTTTTATGAACTAGGTAAAATAGAATTTTATGAACCTGATTATAATACTTTCCCAGGGCTAGGGTTAGCTTATGAAGTAGGTAGGGCAGGTGGTAGTATGCCTACTGTTTACAACGCAGCCAATGAAAAGGCTGTTGATTTATTTTTAAATAGAAAAATAAAATATTTAGATATAGTAGAGTTAATAAAATCAGCATTAGACAATCACAAGTTTATTGAAAATCCTACAATAACACAAATTCTTGAATGTGAACAAGAGACATATGATTATATTAATAATCTAATATTGTAGGATTTGAAAACTAACATTTAGAATACTACAATATCTATAAAAAATTGGAGGACTATATGAATATAGTTATTGCATTGTTAATATTTGGGTTAATTATCTTAATCCATGAATTTGGTCATTTTGTTCTTGCAAAAGCTAATGGAATTTTTGTGACAGAATTCTCTCTGGGTATGGGTAGGAGGTTAATTAGTCTTGTGCCAACAAAAGAAGGCTACAGACTTAGACTACTTATGTCTGGTAAAGAATATGAAAAGATAGAAAGCCAGGGGAGTAAAACAGTTTATTCTTTAAAACTATTACCCTTTGGTGGTTCATGTATGATGTTAGGTGAGGATGAAAATGTCAATGATAATAGGGCATTTAATAAGAAGGGAGTTTGGGGAAGAATCTCTGTTGTATTTGCAGGAGCATTCTTTAACTTTATACTAGCCTTTGCACTTGCCATTGCAGTTATCGGGATATTAGGATATGATTCTCCGATTATCACAAGAGTAAGCAAGAATTCGGCTGCATACGAAGCAGGACTAGAAGAAGGAGATAAAATAGTTAAGATAAATAACAAAAGGATCTCTGTTAGTAGAGAAGCAAGTGCCTACTTCCTATTTAGTCCTTTAACTGAAGATGAAGTAACAATTAGTTTTGAACGTGACGGCAAGGTTCAAACTACCACCCTAACACCTAAGTACAAGGAAAATTATATACTAGGATTTACTTATATGCCGGATTCTTCCCCGGCAACGATTGAAAGCTTATATGAAGGTTATCCAATGGATGGTGCTGGCCTTGTTCCTGGTGATATTATTACAGGTTTTGATGGCACAGACATTAATACAGGAGAAGAATTAACTAATTATCTAGAGGAACATCCCCTAGATAATAATCAGATTGAGTTAAGATATTCAAGAGATGGTAAGGAACAGGTTGTTCTTATAACACCCGAGTATGTAGGTGAAGGTTATGAACTTGGATATGCAATGAGATATGGTTATGAAGATGCAAGTATATTAGAGGTTATTAAGTATAGTTTAGTTGAGATAAAATATAATATATGGGTAGCCCTAAAAAGTTTTGGTATGTTACTTACTGGCCAGGCTGGAGCAAATGATATTGCAGGTCCAGTGGGTATTGTAAATATAATAGGTGATACCTATGAGGCTAGCAAGGCTAGTGGAGGTCTAGTTGTATTTATTAATCTAGCAAGTTTAACAATTATGCTTAGTGCTAATGTTGGAGTTATTAACCTACTACCAATTCCAGCCTTAGATGGTGGAAGGCTAGTTTTCTTATTCCTTGAACTAGTTAGAGGCAAACCAATTCCAGCAGAAAAAGAAGGAATGGTACATTTTATTGGTATTATGGCCCTAATGTTTCTCATGATATTTGTAATATTTAATGACATTAGGAAGATATTACCCTTTTAGTTAAGTAAGGATGGATTCTTATGAATATATTAAGAGAAAATACTAAAGAAATAGTAATTGGTAATAAGGTAATTGGGGGTAAAAACCCAATTCTTATCCAATCTATGACTAATACAAAAACAGA
>JAAYRG010000042.1 GCA_012518885.1 Clostridiales bacterium
ATGGTCGTCATGTGCATGGTCGTCTTCATGAACATGTAGGTCCTCATCATGGCTATGGCCTGTCCCACTTAGTAGTGGTATTCCTGTTGATGAATCAATTACAGGTACATTCGGGTAGGCATCAAAAATATCCTCTACAAAGGCTTCCATACCTCCACCATTCATAATAATAATGTCTGCATTTTCTAGTCTTTTCATATCTCTTGTTGTTAGTTGATAGTCATGTAGGCAACCCTTTTCATATTCAGTTAAATTTACAACTTCTATCTCATCGATACCTTCTACTATATTAGTGGCTATAATATAAATTGGATAAAAGGATGTTACTATCTTAGTCTTAGAACTAGTTTTGTCATTAGTTATAGATGATGTAATTATTAAACTACTTGCTGATATTAAAGCCATGCAAAGCAAGATAAATAACAACTTCTTTTTCATAGTGATAGAGACATAGTCACATCACAAACTAGCTACACTAGTTATACTTAACCTGTCTCTTTCCACCACCTTTCCCTTAAAATAATTGCATTTCTACAATTGCAATTACAAAATTATAAACTAGAAAATCATCTTTTTCAATTATTAACTTGTCTTGATGGTAATTATAACATAACTTTCTTAATTCTTTGGATACATATTAATTATTAAAAGAATTGTAAGAAGAAACTAATTAATAAATATTTTTCCACTTTACACTTTACTATAGTCTTCTATGTACATTTTACATTTAAATCCAACCAATTGCAATAAACTAGAAGAAAGCTTATTTTTCTAGTTTACATAAGATAAGGGGTACCAACCCTTAACTCTTATAATTAAGCGATTAATACCCCATGGTAATTAAATATTTACTTTTTAATTTAATTTCCTAATAATATTTCTTTTGTATTCTAGGAATTCGCTAGTTAGCAAAAACTCTTTGTCTCTTGGTCTAGCTATAGAGACTTTTATCTCATCAATTATCCTTCCAGGTTTTCCACCCATTATATAGATTCTATCAGACAAGAAAATAGCCTCATCAATATCATGAGTTATAAATATAGTAGAAAGCTTAATTTGGTCCATTACATTCAAATACCACTCATGGATGCTACTTTTAGTTATTGTATCTAACGCACTAAAGGGCTCATCAAGTAAGGCAACCTGGTTAGAAAACAAATAGGTTCTTAGTAGGGCTGCCCTTTGTCTCATGCCTCCCGATAATTGGTCAGGGTATTTATGTTGGCTTCCATCTAAACCAAATTCTTTAAAATAACTTGAAGCTATATCTCTCGCTTCTTTCTTTTTAAGGCCCTTGATTTCTAAAGGAAGGGCAACATTATCCAAAATAGTTTTATAATGAAATAATAGGTCTTTTTGAAGCATATAACTAACACTTCCTGCCTCACCAGTAATATCTACACCATCAAGCATTACCCTTCCTGAATCAGGTTTTAAAAGGCCTGATATAACTTGAAAAAGTGTAGTCTTACCAACACCACTTACACCAAGTAGAGATACTAACTCTCCTTGATTTAGTTCAATATTTATATCTTCAATTATTTTAACTCCATCATAGCTAGCTGTAATATTATTACAAGTAAGTTTATCCATAGCCTGTACCCCTTCTAAAAAGGTGGATTTTATTCTGGAAGATAATCGTTGGTAAATCCTACACCTTCCTCAATTGGAATTTCAATAATTCCTACCTCAAGAAGCCATTTGTAGAATCCGTCCCATCTTTCCTGGTCAATATATCCCCACCTATCTACTTCTTCCATATACTTGTTAGCAAGCCACTCTTGGCTAGCATAAAGTATGTCTTTGTTTAATTCTGGAACAGCTTCAAATAAAATATCTGCTGCATCCTTAGGATTGTCTATAGCAAATTCGTATCCATCTTTTACTGCCCTAAGAAAGGCTTTAACTACTTCAGGATTTTCTTCCATAAAACCATTATTAGCTATAATCACTGGACTATAGAAATCAAGTTCTTGTCCGTAGTCAGCAATTGGCAAAAAGTTGGTTTCTAGACCAGCAACTTCTGTTGCAATTCCACCCCAGGCATAATATACCCATATTGAATCAATTCCTGTTTGAAGGGCTGTCACCTCATCAGTTACAGTACTGGGGATTAGTTCAATATCATCGAAATTACCACCACTATCTTCTACCATTTTACTTATAATTGCCATTTCTATATCCATATTCCATGTTGCATAATTCTTACCAGCCATTTTTTCTGGAGAATTAATCCCTGTTTCTTTTAGAGATATGATACCAGATGTATTATGTTGAATAATTGCTGCAATAGCAGTAATAGGTAGGGGGTCCTCACTTGATAGGGCAAATGTCATATAATCTTGAAAACTAATTCCAAAGTCAGCTCCACCACTAGCTACTAAAGTTTCTGCTCCATTTTCAGGTGGTTGTAGAATCTCAACTTCTAAACCCTCTCTAGCAAAGTAACCCTTTTCATTAGCGACATATAGACCAGTGTGATTTGTATTAGGAGTCCAATCTAATACGAGACTAATCTTTCTTAAATCTTTGTCTTTTGAATTCTGAGTTTCATTATTATTACCATTACTACAAGCTGTAAACAAAAAAACTGATGCAAAAATAAGACCAAGTAATACATAAAATCTTTTCTTCATGACTTTCCTCCACTAAATAAATTCTAAAAACCGTAAATTGTTTATGAGTTTCTAGTTGTTTTTCTTCCTGTCCCAGGGCATTAGTGCCTTTTGTAGTAATGTAACACCAAGCATAAGTAGCAAACTAATTATTGAAATAAATAGTATAACTGCAAACATCTTATCAAAAGAAAATGACTTTCTAACCCTTGTCATATAAACACCAAGACCATCAAATCCGCCAAGCCATTCTGAAATTACAGCCCCTACAACAGAGTAAGATGCTGATATCTTAAGGGCACCAAAAAATGAGCTAAGGGCACTTGGTAGCTTTATATGAGCAAATCTTTGAAGGGTGCTTGCACCCATTGCCTTCATAAGATTAATTCCATCAGGATCAGCTGATGCAAACCCACTTAATAGACCTATAGTTATTGGAAAGAAGGTTGTAATTACTACTAAAACTACCTTAGGCAAGATTCCATATCCCATCCATAAGACTAGTAAAGGAGCAATAGCTACAGTCGGAATAGTTTGGCTAATTATTAGTATAGGATATATTGCCCTGGCTACTATTTGGAACTGGTCCATAATAACAGCCACAATAAATCCCAGTACTACTCCTATTCCAAGTCCTAAAAGAGCTTCTAACAGGGTTACCTTTGCATGATGCATAAGTAGATCAAAGTCATTAATAAAGGCCCTTACTACATCTAGAGGAGAAGGAAGCATAAATCTCGGAATAATTTCTAAGTATGATATGAGGCTCCAAGCTATTAGAAGCACAACTATAGCCAAACAAGGTGCCATTTTATTAGTAATTTTTTTAAATCCATTCATTTTAAAAACTCCCCTCCTTTTAATAACCTTAATAAAAAAACCTCTCCAATCCGGAGAGGTATATATATTGCATATGCAATAAGTTAAGCTTAGTATAAATACCTACGCCAGCATTACCCGGATCAGGTTCGAAGCATAAAGCTTCAAGGGTTCGAAACATTCATGTCTCATCTCAGCCTGTTATAACAAGCACCCCTCATTTTCTATTGTAGATTACAGTCTATCACAGTAATATATTATTGTCAATTATAGCCGTTTGGATTATTCTTTTGCCATCTCCATGAGTCTTCGCACATCTTATCTAAGTCTCTTTCTGCTACCCAGTTAAGCTCTTCCTTAGCTAAAGTAGGATCAGCATAACATGTTGGAATATCTCCAGGACGGCGTGGACTAACCTCATAAGGAATGTCCTTGCCAACTACTTTTGAGAATGCCTTAACCATATCTAGTACACTATAACCAATTCCAGTTCCTAAATTATAGGTAAATACTCCTGTATTGTCCTTTATTCTATCTAGTGCTTTAACATGGCCAATAGCAAGGTCTACAACGTGAATATAATCACGAACCCCAGTACCATCATGGGTATCGTAGTCATCTCCAAACACTCTTAGCTTCTCTAGTTTACCAACAGCTACCTGGGTAATATAAGGAACTAAGTTGTTAGGGATTCCTTTTGGATCCTCACCTATTAATCCACTTTCATGGGCACCAATAGGATTGAAGTAACGTAGAAGTACAATTCTCCACTCATTATCTGCCACATATAAATCTCTAAAGATTTCTTCTAGCATTAACTTTGTTCTACCATATGGATTAGTAGCTGATAGCGGAAAAGACTCACTAATAGGCACAGTCTTAGGATTACCATATACTGTAGCTGAAGAACTAAAAACTATACTCTTTACGTTAAACTTACGCATAACATCACATAATACTAATGTCCCAACTATGTTGTTGTTATAATACTCTAGAGGTTTTTCAACGGATTCACCTACAGCCTTTAAACCAGCAAAATGTATTACCCCTTCTATATTTTCCTTTTCAAATATCTTGGTTAGGGCTTCCCTATCTAAGATATCAGCCTTATAAAAGGTCACTTTTTTACCTGTAATTTCTTCAACTCTATCTAGTGATTTTTCACTAGAGTTGCTTAGGTTATCAACCACTACAACATCATAGCCAGATTTAAGTAATTCTACACATGTATGGCTACCAATGTATCCAGCACCACCTGTTACTAAAATTGACATAATTCCTCTCCTTATGCTTTTTATAATATAATTATATATAAAAACTTTATAATATTATAAACTCTTTATATATTATTTACAACTAGGGAATATATAAAAAGAGATAGAATGAAGCGACCTTTAAGCTAAATTGAATTCCTAGCTTAAGATGGTTTACTGCACCTTCTATCTCTTTTATTAATCATTATTTTAATCCGTCTGTTACCCCTGCGTAGCCAACATTATTATTGTAAGGACCATAATTCTCATTACTATCTTTAGCCTTACCTAATCCTTGTTTACTACTTATTAAAGAGATAGGCTTCTTTTCTCCTTGCTTTTCAGGGTGATAGGTTGGAACAACCTCTTTAACATATTCACGAATATCAATAGTTTCATCATAACAAAGATTCTTCAGGGTCTCTAGTTGACCAAAAAAAACTTCTTCATCAAATTCAATTGGTTTACCAATGTGAATTAACTTGTTGTCAGTCTCTTCCATTCCCTCTTCATCCATAAGCAATTCTTCAAATAACTTCTCTCCTGGACGAAGACCTGAAAATTCTATCTTAATATCTTCACCTGGTTTTAATCCAGAAAGTTTAATAAGATTGGTTGCTAAATCAAGGATCTTAACAGGTTCACCCATATCAAGAACGAAGATTTCTCCACCTTTAGCATATGCACCAGCTTGTAGTACAAGGGATACTGCTTCTGGAATAGTCATAAAATATCTTATTATATCAGGATGGGTTACCGTTACAGGTCCACCTTCTTCTATTTGCTTCTTAAATAATGGTATAACACTACCATTAGAACCTAGAACATTACCAAATCGTACGGCTACGAATTCAGTCTTTGACCTATTATTATACGCCTGTACTAGCATTTCACAAATTCGCTTAGAAGCACCCATTATATTAGTAGGGTTTACAGCCTTGTCTGTTGATATAAGCACAAACTTATCTACATTATACTTATCAGCTGCTATAACAGTATTCCAAGTTCCAAGCACATTGTTCTTAATTGATTCATTAGGACTTGCTTCCATGAGTGGTACATGCTTATGTGCAGCTGCATGATATACTATATTAGGCCTGTAAGTCTCAAATATTGAATTAATTCTAACTTCATTTCGTACTGAAGCTATTAGCACAACCAAGTCTAATTCTGGATACTTACTAAGTAGCTCCTGTTGAATACCATATGCATTATTCTCATATATATCTACTATAATTAGTTGTTTTGGATTATGGGAAGCAATTTGCCTACATAATTCGCTTCCTATAGACCCGCCACCACCTGTTATAAGCACAACTTGGTTTTCAACATAGTCCATAATAGAATCAAGGTCAACCTTGATAGGTTCTCTTCCTAGTAAGTCGTCAATTTCTACATCTCTTAGTTTACTAACGCTTACCTCGCCAGTCATAAGCTGATAAATTCCAGGCAGGATCTTAACATCACAATCAGTTTCCTTACAAAGTGCGACTATTTCGCTAATCTCTTTACCTTTCGCAGATGGCATAGCAATAATGATTTCATCAATATTATACTTGATAACATTAGACTTAATGTCTCTTCTAGTACCAACTACTTTAATTCCCTGTATATACCTATTTTGCTTGTCAGGAGAATCATCAATAACACACTTTACAATCTTATCCCTAACGTTAACACAGGAGTTTATCTCCTTAATTAGGATGTTAGCCGCTTCACCGCCACCAACAATCATAACATTAGATGCATCTTGGCCTAATACACCCCTTGGAATAACCTTATTCACAAAACGATATGCAAAACGCGAAATCATTGTTAATATAAATAACATTCCCCCATATAGAAAGATATAACTTCTGTAAATAGGGAGTTGTAGGACTTTCATTCCTAGAAACTGACTTATTGTAGATACAATAGTCGCCATAAATAAGTTTTGCATCTCAGTAACACCAGCGAAGTTCCAAAGACTATTATATAGCCTAAATGCATAATATATAACAATTGTAATAACGATGTTAATAGGCAAATATGAAAAAACTGATTCAATATATATATCATTAATATTGCCTATCACAAAATCAAATCTAAATAACAAACTTAATATAGATGCAGATAAAATTATCAAAATATCACATACTAATAAGAAAAACCTGTGATAAAATAATTTCTTATCTACTATTTTCTTTAACATAATTCATTCCTCTTATCTCATTATTATAGTTAGTCACATCAACTATAAAGCGAAATCAAAACCCATATTCACATAGATTTTCTTTACATCTGACCTTAGTTATACTAATCTTAGTATTACCAATCTGTACTATTTTCTAACCCATTTTAGCACCTAATTATTTTCATTACAAGTATTTTAAAGATTACTTAATAATATTACCATTAATTGCTAGCATATTCAACATTCTATTTCTATAAAATACATAGTTACATATATTCGACCATATGGATAATAGGCAATCTATTAAGCACAATACACATACTAGTTCCTAAAAACAAGAAGTTTACTAAATATATAATTAAGAACTATAACTATAAATTGGATAATAAACTTTCCGATCAAATCATGAATTCCCAAAATATCTACAAAGACAAAGACTCCAACAATCTCTATTACCATAGTTGATAATCTTGCTGTAATAAATTTTATAAATTCTGATACCCTTTGATTTATTGTCCTTGCCTTAGAATTAAACACAAATTTTGAATTCACTAAGTAAGCAAATAATATCGCTAAAACAATTGATATGAAATTAGCCAGATTATAATCTATAAATGCTCTTAAGATTGTATAGCTAACTAAATTTACTAGGGTTGTTAAGCCACCAAAGAAAATATAGCGCAGTATATTATTCCTATAAAGTTTCTTTATATAATCCTTAATCTTTTTAACCATTTGTATTCCATTTCTACGTCAAAAGGTTCTATAATAAATCTTTCTTGTTATCTCTAGCATTTATTATAGAACCTTTAGTTAATAGTTTACCTATTAATACTCTAATCTTTAATTTTATTCTTGCGTAATTTGCATCCCATTAATAACTGCATTAATTTTTTCTTTTGCCTCGCTTACGCTCTCTTCATTAGGAAGAACAACTGATGCTTTACGCTTTTGAGTAAATGTTACTTGACTTGAAGGAGTTCCAATAACATTATTAGAAATTATATCCCAACTTGCCATTTCATCTATTTGCATCTTTATTAGCCTAGTAATGTTATCATTACTCATATTGGTTTCAAAACTTCCTGCTATACTATTCATAACACTAGTATAGTTAACAATAATTGAAGGTGAAATTGCCTTGTTTATAATTCCCTTTATTACCTCCATCTGGTTACGGCCACGTTGCATATCTCCTGCTCCAAAGCTCTTACGCTCTCTTGAGAAGGCTAGGGCCTTCTTACCGTCCATATCGTTATATCCCTTTTTAAAGCTATAGCCACCAGCATTAAATGTATATTCTGAGTATGCTGATATACCACCAAGGGCGTCAACTAAGTCAATTAGGGTTGTAAAGTTAACTCTTACGTAATAATCAATATCAATACCATATAAGGCTTCTAAGGCCCCTATAGAAATATCAACTCCATAAATACCTGCATGGGTTAACTTATCTCTTTGTCCGTTACTATTAGGGAAAGGTATATAGTAGTCCCTAGGAGTAGTAGTTAATAAAACTTGATGAGTATTAGGATTAATAGTTGCAATTATATTAACATCACTACGGCTAGTCTTTGAAATAGAACCGGCAGTATCTATACCACTTATAAATACATGGAATGGTTCCTCGGTTAGGTCAACTTTGTCATTCTTTGGTGGTTCTATTTCAGTTTCGACATCGTAATTACCTACTGTACGCGTCCTCTCATCAAAATCAGGATAAGTTTCATGAATTATTTCTCTATAAGCCTCATTTATTATAATAACTTGAGAATCTCCACTATAGAGAGCATCTACCAAAGCATCATATCCCTGATAAACCTGTATTTTAAGTTTTGTATCTAACTCTTTATTAATACTATCTATTACTTCATTTGACTTTTCTCTATCGATTATTTCATTTATTCCATACATATAATCAATAGTATCATTAATAGAATCTGCAGGGTCTTCTTTAAGTACTACAATTGACATCTCATCTTTTTTAGTATTCTTGCCAGATATATCTGATATCATAGACCTAGTTTGTACTAGGTAATTGCATCCAAAGACTAATACTATACTAATAATTACGGATAAGACCTTACCTAACTTCCGATAGTGCCTAGTTAATTGGGACAAAAAGGCATATCCTACAAAGAAAAGTAATACAACCACTAAGGCTATAAGGTACTTAAATGGTAGAACGTTCAACATTATTAGTAATCCTAAGAATACAAAGGTTATAATAAGTTGAATATTAGCAAGGATAATTCCAACTTTACGGCTTCTCTTTACCTTGGCTCTAGCTATTGATGCCTGTCCTGCATTTTTACTATTTTGATATTCTTGTCTGTTTTTATTTTTTCCTCTCATATTTGACATTTTCTTGCCTCTAATTTCTTTATTATGTAAATCTAAGTGTAATAATATCAAAACTCATGTAAAAAGTCTAGTTTTTTTACTTGGAATTCATAATTTAAGACTTTTTTAATATTTGTAATATTTTAGAAATCATTGAATAAGCATTTTATATACATGTCCATAGTTTATTATAATTAATAATTCCAATCATATACCCAATTTTAAATTAAAATTAAAAGTAAAATTACTAATAATTTTATTAATTTTACTTTATTTTCATATCTATCATATTGATGAACTTGTAATTAACAATTATAATGATATTATGGTCATAGAGTGTATGCTTTTATTTGACATCTAATTTTAATATATTTTATGAATATTTATCAATTAAACGAAAGGCGGTGTATGGGGGTTTCATCCAATGACAAGGGTCATGGATAATTACTCCTAAATTTTATGGGCAAAATAATCATTACTAGTGATAGTACCTGTGATTTGTCACAAGATTTAATTAATAATTTAGACATAAGAGTCATTCCTCTTTATGTTAATATAGGAGACGAATCTTTCAAAGATGGAGTTGAGATTAGTCCAGAAGAAGTTTTTAAAAGTTATGAGGAAAATGATGTTTTAGCCAAAACCTCAGCCATTCCAATATACGATTTTAAAGTGTTTTTCGAAGATCTACTAGATCAGGGATATGAAATAATTCATTTTAGTATAAGCTCCTTACTTTCATCTTCCCACCAAAATGCTGTTAATGCCGCTAATATGCTTGATACCGATAAGATTAGTCTTATTGACTCTTTAAACCTATCAACAGGAATAGGCCTTCAAGTAATACGTGCTGCTGAGCTTGCTAAACAAGGATTAACTAGACAAGAAATTGTAGATGATATAGCAGCATACTCACATAAGGTTAATTCAAGCTTTGTTATTGATAGCTTAAATTATCTTTGGAAGGGTGGCCGTTGTTCTGCTGTTTCTGCCTTTGGCGCAAACCTTATCAAAATCAAGCCTTGTATTGAAGTTACTGATGGCACAATGAAAGTAGGTAAGAAATATCGTGGTAGTTTAGAGAGGTCTCTAAAGGCCTATGTAGATGACCGTCTTAAAGATATAGAATCAATTGACCCAAAAAGAATCTTTGTAACAAATACAGTAGAAGATAAAGAAATTACCAATAGAATTATAGAAATGATAAAAGATAGAAACTATTTTGAAGAGATTCTTACTTCAACAGCTGGCTGCACAATATCATGTCACTGCGGTCCAAACACTCTCGGAATTATTTACATAAACAAGTAAATACATAATAATGGTGCCCTTTATGTCTCCGACATCTAGATTAAATAATACATACTAGGAGATATAAAGGCACCTTTTTATTTAATTATAATTCATATGTGTTAAAGGTGTACCCATCAAGGCTTTTCCAATAGAAAGTAGAACCTTCTAAAATCATATATGAATTTGCAGTATTTTCCTTTGGAATTGATACTGAACCAGGATTCATATAGATAAAGTTAACATGTTCACTACACCTTGCTACGTGGGTATGACCATTTAGCAATATGTCTCCTTGATTTAGGAAGGGTGGATTTTCCTCATTATACTTATGACCATGACTAGCAAAGATAGTACGGTTATGCAGATAAAGAACTGCATATTCTGCTAGGATTGGAAACTTTAGTACTTGTTGGTCTACTTCTGATTCACAATTACCCCTTACACATAATATATTTTCTTTGATTTCATTTAACATACTTATTACTTCTTTAGGATTATAATCTTTTGGTAGTTCATTTCTTGGTCCATGATAAAGCAAATCTCCAAGCAGTAACAATTTATCTGGATTCTCTTTCCTAAACTCTAAAAGCAGTTTTTCGCAATGATAGGATGAACCATGTATATCTGATGCTATCATTAACTTCATTTTAATTCTCCTTTTTTCTATATATTATCTATTAATAATTAACTATTTATAGTTGACTTGTTTTTATTCACATCATCTCTTCTAGTTTTACTAGTCTGTATCATATATTCAATTGGTAGAATGAAGGAAAGTGGTGCAAACTTAGATAGTACTCTTAATAACTTAATGTCATTACCAGGTATTATCAATGGCTTTTTATTAAAAAGTCCCCTTAGGGCTTCTTTAGCACACCTCTTAGCTGACATAGACTTTAAAGCAAAGTCTGTATTGGCTACCTTATTAAACTCAGTCCTTACAGGGCCTGGACATACTGTTGTTAGGTAGACCTTATTTTTGTGTCTTCTTAGTTCATAGGATATGGATAGGCCTAGATTTAATAAGTAAGACTTTGTAGCTCCATATGTTGCCATCATTGGATCTGGCTGAAAACCTGATACACTGGCAATATTTAATATATATCCCTCTTTGATTTCCTTAATGAATAGCTTGGTAAAAATATGGGCTGCAATAATATTAGTATGAATCATCTCAACTTCTTGGTCTAGTGGGATATCTTCAAATCTCCCTAACTTCCCAAAACCTGCATTATTAACCCATACTTTAATTGGGTAAGCCTTTACTTTATCAAAAAATTCTAGGCAATTTTTCTCATTGGATAAGTCAACTTCCATTGGCACTACTTTTATAGAATACTTTTTCTCAAAGCTTTTCTTGATTTTCAGAAGTCTATTCTTTCTTCTTGCAACAAGTATTAGGTCATATCCTCTTTTAGCAAGTAACCTCGCTATTTCTAAACCTATACCACTTGAACCTCCTGTTACAACTGCAAACATAATTTCCTCCTCTATTTATAAGAGTAATATTAGGTGAAGTTTCTTCATTATTTATAGTATTAATTAAATACTTTGCTACTAATCACTTAAACATAATAAATATTCTACAACTTAAAGGACTTATATACAAGCTTTAATACTTGCATATATAGGTCAAAACTGGTATAATTTGTTCTTCGAATTATGAACTGTTTAAAACGAGGTATATATAGTATGAATACAACTTTCATAAACATGTATGATTTGTTGCTTTGCATATCTAATGCACTAGATTTAAGTACTCCTATTTTAGTAACTCATCACCAAAGGGTTGCCTATCTTTCATTTACCATAGCAAAGGAATTACAACTATCTTTAGAAGACCAAAAAGATATATATTCAGCTGCTATGATCCATGATATTGGGGCCTTAACAGTTGATGAAAAGATTTCTATTGCTAGAAGCAATCATGACAATTTAAATAGGCACGCCTTTATTGGTGCTGATATAACAGGAACTTTTGGTCCCCTAAACAAGGTGGCAAAGATTATTAAGTATCACCATTTACCTTGGAATCATGGAAAAGGTAGGTTTTATAAAGGAGATGAGGTTCCTTATACTAGCCATATAATTAACTTTGCTGATACAGTATGTAACCTTATTAAACCGGATATACATATCCTATCACAGATTGAGACCATACTTGATGTTTTAGATACTAGGAGCGGAGATATTTTTGACCCTAAGCTAGTAGAGTTTTTTAGGACCCTATCTAAAAAAGAATATATTTGGCTAGATATAATGTCAAAGAGTCCTGTGGATAATTTAATCAATATAGACAAACTCTTATCCTATCAATTGGACCTTGACGACATAATCGACTTAACTCATATATTTTCATATTTAATAGACTTTAGAAGTGAGTTTACTGCAGTCCACTCTGCTGGAGTTGCTAATGTAGCTAAGAGACTTGCAAAACTTAATAACTTTTCAGAAACAGAATGCAAGATGATGCTTATTGCGGGATACTTACATGACCTTGGTAAGCTAGCTATAGCCTCAGATATTCTTGATAAACCTGGAAAGCTAACTGATGATGAGTTTGATATCATAAGATCCCATACCTACTACACATATCAGTTACTTAGCGCAATTCCTAACTTCCAAACAATAAGTAGCTGGGCAGCCTTTCATCATGAGAAATTAGATGGTACAGGCTATCCCTTCCACCTTGATAGAAGGTCATTATCCGTTGGTTCAAGAATAATGGCTGTAGCAGATATATTTACTGCCATAACTGAAAACAGGCCTTATAGGAAGGGCATGTCTAAAGATGAGACCATAAGGGTACTTAATTCTCTAGTTGAAAATCAGTCAATAGACGGTAATATTGTAAGAATTACTATAGAAAACTATGAAGACCTTTGGTCTATTCGAGAGACAGCTCAAAGTCTTGCAGAGCAAAGATATATTACTTATAAAAATTATTAAATATAATATGCTGTAATAGAACTTAAAAATAGACATTAAGATTAGCCACTGTATTTTATGACCTTATATAATCATAAAATACAGTGGCCTTTAATTAATCCAATATTCTGTGACAGATACAATCTTAGCCCCATCCCCTACTTTAAAAAACTGGTTACTTGAATTTCTCCATCCATTAACAACTTGGATATACCTTTCTCCTGTTGTATACTCCCTATATCCAACCCCAATAACCCAGTGCCATTTTGCTATTCCTGCCGTCAAAAGTATGGCACATGGCCTATTTTTATCTATAGCTTCTTTAATTCCTTTATAAAATGTTACTCTTCGATAATTTAAGTCGTATCCCCTAGATTTAAAATAATTTTTAGTTTTAGCTGCAATTCTTATTACTGGACCATTTCCAATACTCTTGTGAATTTTATAAAAGGTCTCAGACTTACTAGTATTAATCAATAAGCCTATATAACCCTGATAAGCATAAAATAGGGCAATATTAGTAGAGGCAACTGCACCGCAGTGGTTATTTGTATTCTGAATAAACTCTCCAGTAGTTGCCCAGTCACAATCCTCTAATGAAATACATTTTGATGTATAAGTACCATAAGGCATGTTTTTTATGTCTATAAAGCCATAATCTCCTTGAAAGAGTGGTATTTTCACTTTTACTTTTTTCTTAATCTGTTTCACAATTTTATGAATATTCTTTTTGCCCATATCCTCACCCTTTTAATACTTTTACTTATAACTTATCATACAAATGCTAGTGCAAGTATTATTATCTCTGATTCATAATAACTATCTATGCCATAATACATCATACTATATTCTGCATAATAAATACCTAAAATGTTAAGAACTGTAAAAAGACCTAGGAGTATTAAAATAGCTCTAGCTAAGTATCAAAGTTCGGTTAATTTAATTCCGCCTTAAAACTTAACATAGAGCCTATTTTTATACTACTATCCTTGACTTAATTGTCTAAGATTTGAAATTTACACATTCTGGATTAGTACATCTTTCATTCTTATAAATACTGCCACATTCATGACAGTAGCCTATACTTTTTAGGTAGTTTTCTACCTTTTTCTTTACCTCTTCAACTACTTCTAAGGAGTGCTTTGCATCTTCTTCGCTAACCCTAATAAAATTATCTCCAGGATACTTTGCATCATAATAATAGTCTTTTAATATAGCTAAATCTCCTTTTGAAAGTCCTAGGTCTATTCCAGACTCTAGCAAGATACTATTTAGCTTTACCAAACTGTGGGACCTAAGTGCTCGCAAGGCTTCTTTATTATCTATGCAAAAGGTATACACTAGATGTTTTAAGTATTTTTCTACTACTTGTTGGGATTGAACTGCAATATTATTATATAATCCTGAATCCTTAGCAAGTTGCAAGAACAAATAATCATTCTTGGCTAGGAGATAATAGTTGTTTATATTCATCTGTATATTTCCCCCTATTCCATAATATAATTCCATCTCGTCTAATGTCACTATGTAGCTTCTCAGTACTATTTTCATAGTACTCCTTATGAGCAAAAACAATGTCTCCCTTCATATCATCAGGTAAGAATTCTAGGTCGGACCTTATATAACTTACTAAGCGTCTGTCTTCTAAAACCTTATCAGTAACAATAAGTAAATCTATATCACTACCAACATGAAGGTGTAATCTTGCACAACTACCAAATAATATAATTTTAACCAAGTCAGGTATCCGTCTATTTATAATTAAGTTAACAGCTTCAACAATAGCTGATTTATATCTATCAGGTAATTCAGAAATGCTATTGTATATCATAATACAACCTCCAATCATAGGGTATTATTTCTCTAAGTAGCATGAACTATTTATATCATCACCATAATTTTATAGTAAATACAAGTAAATATCAATAGATACAAGGATATCTACTTATTGTGTAAGTAAAAAACTATTCTCCAAACACAAGGCCCCATAACCTACAATTGGATTAGGGTACATAGGTTCAAAGGGAAGTTTCCTAGCTCCTGCTATAAGATAAGCCCTTACTTTTTCCCCATACATATAGGGGTCGTTACCATTTGTGATACCCCATTCCATAAGAAGGGCAACACTACCAGTTACAAAAGGAGTCGCCATAGATGTGCCTGACCTAGTTGAATAACCTCCCCCTGGGGCACAGGAAGTAATATTGACTCCAGGGGCAACAAGGTCTGGTTTTACATAGCCATAGCCTCTTGGATAACCCCTGCCCGAAAAAAACGCAAGACTTCCTAACCTAGGGTCATAAGCTCCAACACTAATAGCCCTAAAGGCTGTAGATGGTATTGTTAATGTAGTTTCTTCAGTCGGCCTGGTAAATCTCGTCTCTGGACTTATTACACCGCCAGATGGAAGCCACATATCATAGTTTCCTACTGTAATATCAATAGGCGTAAGTTCTATCTGCCACAAGCCAGCCTCTACATAGTTAACCCGTGGGATAAATTCAATGAAAATTTGCTGTTGCGGGTTATAGGGAGTTGGGTCTCCGTAGTACAAGTAGATTTCTGTAGGACCAATCCGAAACTGCTGGGTTCCTAAACGACTTGGTATAGGGCCAACCCTAGTTCCGCCAGGAGACACTATTGTAATATCAAACCTGTCATAGAAATTCTTCCAGATTTGCAAATTAAAAGAAAATTGATATTGCCCAACTGCTAGTTCTATTATCTCTATTGTATCACCTATGATTCCACCTACATGTTTTCCTGCTGTTCCTTCGTTCCCAGTACCTATAATAATACTATTCCTACCAAAACTAGAAATATCATTAATGTAACTTTCCAAGATGGAACTACCATTATGAGCACCATAGTTATTACCAAAACTTAAATTAATAGCTATAGGCTTATTGTATCTAATTGCACTTCTAACACAAAAATCTATAGCCTCCATTAAACGAGTAGTAGTAGGAAATGAATTACCTACTGACGAACCTAACTTTACTATAATTAGGTCACTTTCTGATGCAACTCCCCTAAAAAGGCCATTACTTGCCCTACCATTCCCTGCTGCGATTCCAGCAACATGAGTTCCATGTCCGCTCGTATCAACAGAAGGAATGAGCTCCATTCTTTCAACCTGACTAGATAGTTCTAGGGCTTCATTAATTTGATCTCTTGTATATAAACTTCCAAGACTAAATCCGTCTGGTGGGGAGCCAGGAATTGTCTGATCCCATAATTCCAGTATTCTAGTCTGTCCATTTTCTAACCTAAAGTCAGGATGACTATAATCAATTCCCGAATCAATAATAGCAACAATAACTCCTCTTCCAAATAAATTGAACTGAGGTGTTTGAAGAGGATTTATACACGATGCTAGTCTTCCTGTATTGGCTTCATAAAATAGCCTGTTAGGCTTTTCTATGTATTCAATCTGAGGATGGTCTTCTAGCCTTTCAATTAAGAATTCACTAATGGTAACTATAGCGTATCGGTTTAGCAAAAACACCACTGTCATATTTAGTTCCTGTGCTAACTGGCTTATATCTCCACTGTATTTAACAATTAATTCCCACTCCCTAGTCTCAGGGATAAAGCCAACATTTAAGTCTAGGGTCCTATCCCTAACCCCTTCTCCAACTTCAAGGGCAAGATTAAGTTCACTGTCTGTTTTTCCTATTGGCATATATACTCCTTATATGACAGAAAGGAAGGCATAACCCTCCCTATCTTTTTACGTTCTTACACTATATATATGCTAACTTTTTTAATCTTACACTCTTATATACAGAAAAAGATTCCTGGAAAACACCCTGTACCGCCACCACAGCATATATTTAAGAACAGATTTGCAAGACAAAGCCTTGTACAACAGTCCGTACTAGACATGGTAGTTTGGCCATAAGGGCTACGTCTAGCCTGGTACCAAGTTCCACCAGACTCAAGCATATTAAGGAGTTCCCTATAACTTAAATTACTAGGGTCCATTTGAACTGCCCTTTTAGCATGTTCAAGGGCAATACCATTATTACCAACACCATAGTTAGCATAGGCACTTAAATAATACCATCTTGCGTCCCTATCCTTTATTTGGTTTAAAACATTTAAGGCCTCTCTATAATGACCACTATTTATATAATTAGCTGCAGCTTGCATATACCTATCTTTATCACTAGAATAACTCTGCTGCTGGCCTTGGCCATGTCCTTGCTGCCAGTTGCCATAGCCACCAAACCCCCATCCAAAAAAGTCATCAAAATCTCCAAATGGGCTTCCAGTTCCTTGTCCGCCTTGGCCACCATAAGCATTTCTACCCCTTGTACCACCACTTCTCTCATACATAATTTGCTCATAGGCAGCTTGTATTTCTTTAAACTTCTCCTCTGCAGCCTCCTTATTAGGATTATTTACATTTGAATCTGGGTGGTATTTACGACTTAAACGCCTATATGCTTTTTTAATTTCATCATCTGATGCATCTCTTGAAACACCAAGTACTCTATATGGATCAGTCATTTGTCTCTACCTGCTTTTCTTGTCTTTTTTTACGTACGATTTCATAACGATTCCATACTCCAGAATAAAGTATATTCCGTAGTATCTCTAGATTTGAAATTATAGGAAGCAGTTCAAATTCCTTTGAACATTCTGCCATCATAAGGGTAAGTAAGTTAAAGGTTCTTTCCTCAAAGTCTGCTTCCTTATAATTAGCTAAAAAGGGATTATAGTTACCTTTTTCAATATCTTCTTCAATGTCCTCATAAGCATCCATGATATAGATAAATTTTCCTAAATAAAAGCCAATCTTTTCAAGGCTCTTTGTCCACATATCTTCCTTGTAAGCAAAAACTTCGGCCATAACCTTACCAAATATTCCAGCCATAATATCTATATTGTCTTCTTCTTTCTTTTCCCTACCTCTTAATTCCTTTAATAGCTTATGAATAGTATCTACCTTTTTAGGGTACTTTTCTCTAATGTCATTAAATTTTCCTTCTAAAAGCTTAGAATAGGCTAGTTTTATGTGTTTCTTATCATCAGCCCAGTCATCCCTACATTTATAATAAGCCAAAACCATACTCATGTCAGCAGCATAACCTGTTATCCTATTAATTCTTGCTGGCTTTTTCTCAAAGGGGTGCCCTATACATCTAAAGCCCTTTATACCAGTTTTTGGTTCATATAGTCCAGTTAAAAGAACAACTAGAAAAGTCATATCATAAGAGAGGGTACCAAGGCTAATATTACCGTACCTTCTTTTTAACTTTCTACACAGGCCGCAATAATATGTATTGTAAAGGTCGTATTCCTTTATTTTTAGCTCATCCTTATTAACAGTAATGTATCCAAACATTTTTATTTACTCCTTTAGCTTTTTCGAATGAACTTAGTTCGACACTTTGGGCAGGTTATTTCTATTTTACCCTTTCCTTTTGGTACCCTAATCTTTTGTTTACAGGATGGACATTTAAAAATACGATGAGTCTTTCTTTCTGCAAACCTTCTTTTATATACATTTAATGAACGTTTTATTATACTTGCATAATGGAGATACTTTTGATTTTCTTGATAGCGTTTACTAATATTCTTTGAGAACATACGAAAATAAGCATATATAACCATTAATAATCCTAGGGAATTTAATAGGAGTCCTCCAAAAAAATTTGAAATAATCATCAAAATGATACCACCATAAGTTAAAAATTTCGAAAACTGGTCAACACCGTATCTTCCTTGCATAAACTGATAAAATCTGTCTCTTAACCTCATAAATTACATCTCCTAACATCTTTTAGTTACTTTAAGTCTATATATAAAGTAATTAATGATTATAATCGTACAAGTTATAAGGATTTAAGTCAATAGATTAACAAATGAACAAATTATAAATTTTATAAAGAAAAATATTTATTTTCGATATGGCACCTAGGTAAATTTGTTTTTACCAAAACATTGCATTTATTTTGATTAAATTTTATAATCTATTTATAATAATTTTATTTTTATTTCAAAATTAACTATTACACAAAAAGGAGCTTGCATTCATGATTTCAAACTTATTTATTATTATAGCAATACTACTTGTGCCACGCCTTATGGTATTACTATCAGCAAGATATAAGGTATTTGATTTGCTAGGCCCTGTCTTTTTATGTTATTTGCTCGGATTTTTATTTAGTTTTATTATTAAGGACACATCTATAGCAATGTCTATTTCAGAAATTCTTGTCCCTATTTCTATACCGCTAATTCTATTTAGTGCAGACTTAAAGTCATACAAAAAACTTGCTAAGCCAGTAACAAAGTCCTTTTTATTTCTAATTATATGTGTGCTTATTATATCTTCTTTAGGCTTTCTTATATTCAGGGCTTATGTACCAGAAGCCAATAAGTTTAGTGGAATGATGGCTGGCCTATATACAGGTGGTACCCCTAATCTTATAGCAATAGCTATGGCCCTAGGCGTAGATGAAACACAAATTGTAATTGCTAATACTGCTGACTTAATAGTAGGTGGAGTTTATTTCTTTTTACTCTTGTCAGTCGTACCACGAATTGCCCATAAATTCTTACCTAAAAATAATTACATAGATCCTTTGGATAGGTCCCTTCTTAAGGAACTTGAAAGCGAATTCTTACCAGGTAAGAGTTTCTTTTCCATAAAAGGAATCTTACAAAGAATGCCCTTACTTCTACTTTCCATTCTTTGTACTGGAGTATCAGTTTTATTCTCTTTACTACTAACAGACTCATTAGACGTTCTTATAATAATTCTAATGGTTACTATTTTTGGTATTGGTTTTTCTTTTAATAAAAAGATTAGAGCAGTACCTAATTCATTTAATACTGGTCAGTATTTAATTTATATGTTTTCGTTTGCTATTGGCTTATCTTTTTCACTAGAACATGTTAACCTGCAAATACTGCCCTTATTGTCTTTTTTTGCCTTTGTTCAATATACTTCATTAATTTTGCATTTTATCCTATGTAAGATTGCTAACATTGATGGTAACATATCAGTTATTACATCAACTGTAGGTATTTATGGCCCTGCCTTTGTAATTCCTGTTGCAAATGCCCTAAAAGATAAGAATGTAATCCTTCCAGGAATTATATGCGGTATAGTAGGTTATGCAATAGGCAATTTCTTAGGCATAGGCCTAGCTCTCTTTTTAGGACTGTTATAAAATACATTATCAAATATTAGAAAGAGGTCTTTTATGAAGTTAATTCAAGTTAATCCCCAAGATAAGCAAATACTTAAAGAATTTATTAGGCTTCCATATGAAATATACAAAAAGAGTCCATATTGGGTCCCTCCTCTAGAAAGGACTTTATCCCAAACTATCTCAAAGGGTACTTCAATGCAACTAAGTAGTGGTCCATACACCTTATTGATGGTCGAAGAAAAGGGTAAATATATGGGTAGAATTTTAGTTGGCGTTAATAGGGAGAAGAACTTGCAAAAGAATCAGAATGAGGGCTATTTTTCACTATTTGAATGTGTAAACAATATCGAAATAGCAAGGCTACTTTTTGAAGGTGCCTTTAACTGGCTTGATAAGTATAAGGTTGATATGGTCACAGGCCCAGTATCTCCTACTAATGGAGATGACTTTCGTGGCATATTACTAACAGGTTTTGATGAAATGCCTACTGTTAATACAACATATACCATGGATTACTATAAGGACTTGTTTGACCAACTAGGTTTCGAAAAATACTTAGATTTCTATGCTTTTAAGATGAATTTCACTGAAGTAGAAACCACTCTTAGTAGAATTAAGAAACTAGTAGAATACGGAAAGAAGAAAACTAACCTATCAATAGACCCCCTAAATATGAAACATTTAGATATGGATGTAAGAGATGCTTATGAGATATTTATAGGGGCCCAGCAAACCTTTTGGGACCACCTAGAAGTTCCAACCTATGATAAATTCTACGATGAGTTTATAAGCATTAAACCCTTACTTGACCCTAATTTAATACATATTGCTAGAATAAATGGTGTGCCTGCCGGTTTTATAGCTGGCCTACCAGATTATAATCAGGTTTTATACCATTTGAAGGGTAAATTAAATCCTAGGTCCCTTATTAAATTTTTGTATTATAAGAAAAAGATTACAAGAGCAAGGATGTTTATGCAGTTTGTCATCCCCAAACATCAAAAGTCTGTTGTAACACCAGGCCTATATGCCTCCTTCTATGAAGGCTTTAAAAGTGGTGGCTATAAGGATATTGAAGCATCTACTATTGCAGAATTTAATATAGACTCTCTTAACTCTGCTAAAGGAGTCGGTTTTGAGACATCAAGAATTTACCGAATATATCAGAAAAAACTAGTGTAACTAAATTTAGTAAGACCATAAATAAGAGCTGGTTAAATTAGCTTTGTAGCTTTTAATATCTTTCTATTAATCAAAAAAGTGTATGTCACCCAAGGCAATAATCACCTTTGGTGGCATACACTTTAATTTTACTAAAAACTTCTAGTCCTGGCTTGAATCTTTAGTTTCTGAACCTGTATCTATAGTAATATAGGTACGTCCATTACTTTCTTCTTTCCCATTATCCTTGTAAATCTTGTACTTATTAGCCGCATCATCTGAATTACCATCATCATATGATTCGTATTCTACATCAGAATCGTTATACCATGTGTCATGGTCATCTTCTTTTGTATATTTTCTTGTCTTTTGCTTTATTACTTCACTTATATCTTCAAAGACTTCTTTGCTTGATTCTACGAAGTCATCCACAACCTCCACTGAGTCTTCTGCAATTTTACTAGTAGCCTTTTTAATCTTTTGTCCTAACTCCTTGCCGCTAGCAACGACTTTCTCTTTTTCCTCAGGCTTGTCATCTATTTTTTCTGCTATTGTCCCAACAAGGTCAGCCCCAAGTTCAACTCCAACCTTAGCAATAGTACCACCGACCTTTATTGTCTTCTTAACTATATCACTAACTTTCAAACCTAACACCTCTTTCATGTATTATTGTATTCTTATATAGTTACTTCAGTATTAATAGTATAATTTATATTTTAAATATTATCTACCAGTTTTCTTTCTTTCACTTAATACTATAATAATAAAGCAAGCAAGGCTAAATGCTGAAACTCCTATCCCAACTCTTAAGCCTTGGGGTGTATACGATAAGTCTATAGTATGGTCCCCAGCAGTTAATGGTATAGCAATTAAGGCTTCTTTAAAGGCTACTGGCTCTACCTTTTTGCCATCAACCATAACGGTCCATCCTTTGTCAAAAGGAATAGAGGTATACATTAGGCCATCTTCATTAGTAGTTATACTTCCCCTTATATATGAATCCTCTAAAATCTCAATGTCAAATGTATGACTATTTAATGTATGGTATAGTTCTACAAAAACATCCTCATTAAAGTTATAGGCGTAAAGGTTTAAATCCTGTGAACTTTCAGGTGAAGAAATATGAATATAATTACCTAGTTCTAGTTTTCCTAAATTGAGAATATGTTCTCTCTTATAGTCATCATACGTCCTAGTCTCTAATTCAATCCCATTTACATCAGTAATCTGGAAGCTAAGGCTTTCAACATCACTAGTTTTCACAAATATATAAATATCCTTGTAATCTTCCGCCTTAAGAGTTACAGAAGTTCCATTATTAATTACAGGTACTTCTGTGAATATATCTTCTCCTACTAGGTTACTAGCAAAATCATTTTGCACCCTAAAGGGATTAGATGAGAAAGTATCCCACCTTGAATCAAAGTCCATTGGCAACATGAAACCAAGGGGTAGGGTATAGTTATTTCTATAGAGTTCTTCTCCTTCAGATACATGAATAAGGGATGTAAGCCTTGAATCTGTAAAAGGTGAATCGGTCCCTTCCTTGCCTAACATGTATTTAACCGAAAACAAGGATGCCGTTAAAGGAGTTTGTCCATAGAAGGAAGAAGCATTCATTGAATTCTCAAATCCAAGGATATCGAGGTAATCATTAAGCTTTTCACTTGATGTAGATGAGAATATTGACGCCCCCTTATAACCATGCCAAGCGGCATCATTTTTGGTTCTTCTTTTATATTTTTCTATTCTATAAAAGGAATCATCATCTTCTTCTACTATTTCAAGTAGATTACCTATATTCTCGTTATCATCAAGATAGTAGGTTCTTGATGTAACACTAAGTCCAGTAGTTCCAAAGTTAATAAGAACCTCTGCAGTTGCAATAATTATAAACAAAATAGCTACAATAGTTTTCTTAAATACTACATAATCGTATTCTTGGGTATAATATATAATTTTATTTTTCAACTCAATGACTGCTACTTCTTCTAACCCATTAGTTTCTTCTATTAAAGCTCTATTTTTTAATCTTAGAAGATTATCTTCTTCCTCTTGTATTCCCCTGTATACTTGTAAAAACACCAAATATATAGCTAAAAACAAGATACTAATATAGACAACCTCATATTCAAATGTTATCCCGACCAAAAAGTGTTCATAGGATAAAAATAGTAAAAGAACACAAGCAAAAACCCCATATATTTGCTTTTTCTTAAAGTCTTTTAGATTTATTAAGGCTTCATAAGCCATCGTTAAAAGTAAAAAAATGAATATAAAAGACTGACGAGCTGGTAGGCTGTTAGGAAAATGAAAGCCATGCCAAATATAATTAAGGATATTAAAATTGAAACTTATCAGGAAAAATACAGCTAATAAGGTCTTTCCTACCTTTTCTTTGGTATTCTTACTTGGTCTTATCATATATAGGGGTAAAAGAATATAAATAAGGATTGTACTATATATGTTAGGATCATTTGCTGTTGTCTCAGATACTTCAACATTCATTAGGCCCCTTGATAAAATCTCATATATTGAAAAGTACTTGTTTATGGTATCTGGGAAGTTAATATCACCTGAGGCAGATGCCTTTAGGGCGAAATACTCAGGTATAATCAAAAATGCCGCAAACATTCCTGCAAGTAAAGAAAATCCTGCGAATCTGATTAGTCTAGACTTAAAGTAGGTTAAGTCCTTTTCACAATTATTAGTAAATAACAATACTAAAAAGTAAAAAACAAGATATATGCAAATCATATATGCTATATAATAATTAGATACAATTGCTATTCCAAGGGCTATACAATATAAGTAGCCCTTCCCTTCCTTTACTAATCTTTCTAGTCCTAGGACTATTAAAGGAAGTAGCATAACACAGTCTAACCACATTATATTCCAAGCAAATGCTGCAATATATGACGAAAGGGCATAGAAGAAGGATATGGCTATAACAGCCAAATCACTCCTTTTATACCTCTGCCTCAAGTAATAAGTACAGGTTAGACTTGATAGGGCAAGCTTAAAAATTATTATTATGTTCATAACTTCTATTAGGTGATTCCTATTTATTAAAACTAGAAACCAGTTAATAGGGCTAGCAAGGTAATAGGCATATAAACCAATAAAATTAGTCCCAAGTCCTATATTCCATGAATAAGTAAGACTTCCCCCACTAGTAAGTTTATTATATAGCTCAGAGAAGAAGGGGGCATATTGGTGATACATATCTCTTGCTAGATACATCCTGTCACCAAAAGGATGGACTCCCTTTATAATATAAAGACATAGCAATATAAATATTGGTAAAAAGAAAGACCATAGATAAATATACCTTTTTCTTGAAATAAACTCTTTCTTAAAATCCCTTATGAATTCGAATATTTTACTCACCATTGTAAATACAACCTCGTTTTATTTTTATACTCCTACCATTCCATAAATATACTCTAATTATAATTTTACTTTTTTCCTTCTTTTTCTCTTACTTGGTCAGCATCTATGTTGGTTTGCTTTAGGAGATAAATTGGCCTGTCCTTTGATTCCATATATATTTGTCCAATATATTCCCCAATAATACCAAGAGAAAGTTCAACTATTCCACCAAGAAATAAAACTGCAGACAATAATGTAACATATCCTGGTACTTCAATCCCATAAATAAAAGTCTTTATTAGAGTAATGGCAATATAAACAAAGGCAAAAAGAGATATAATAAAGCCCATACCCGTAACAACCCTTAGAGGAACAATTGAAAATGCTGTAATGCCACCCATACCATACTTAAGCAAGCCCCAAAAACTCCACTTAGTTTCTCCCATGGTACGGTCAACATCATCATATGGTATCCACTTAGTATTAAAACCAACCCATTCAAAAATACCCTTAGAAAATCTTTGAACTTCAGATAGTTCTAGAACTGCATCCACCATCTGCCTAGACATGATCCTGTAATCAACTGCCCCTTGAACAAGTTCTAAGTTAGTTAGCTTATTACTTATCTTATAATAAGCCTTGGAAAAGAAATTACGTAGGGGTTCATTATCCTCTCTTTTAATTCTCCTTGCAGCACAACAATCATAACCATTTTCTATTTCTTTTATCATTTTGTGAATTAGATAAGGAGGGTGTTGTAAGTCAGCATCCATAACAATTACATAATCACCGCTAGAGTACCTTAGACCAGCATACATACCTGCCTCTTTACCAAAGTTCCTTGAAAAAGATATGTACTTAACTGCCTCATCTTCCCTAGCCATCTCTTTAATATAATCTAATGTTTTGTCCTTACTACCGTCATCAATAAAAATAAACCTAAAGATACAATCTACAATATTACCTATAACCTTTTTGGTTTCCCCATAAAAAGTCCTAATTACTTCTTCCTCATTATAGCAAGGTACTACTATATCAATTGTCTTCATGGTAATCCCTCCTTTCTAAATGTAATATTAGATATTTCTCCTATTCATTTAGAGACTCACTAAATTTAATAATTTTCTCCATTACTCTTTCTTTTTCTTCACCTTCTAAGATAGTAGGTTGATAGTTGTTCCTATCCTTAACAGACGATATAGATGCTGGAATAGTTTCATTTTCTTCAGAAATAAGCTCCCCATTCTTAAAATTAAACTTATGTACGTAAATCATAGTATCTTTATCAGATGGGTTTTTGTTACCACCAAAGCAGAAGTTACCAAGGCTATAAACAATATTCTTGCCCTTATATTCTTCTATTCCCTGTAAAACATGAGGATGACTTCCTAGTACAAGGTCTGCTCCCTCATCAATTGTAAAACGTCCTATATTCTTTTGGGCTGAGTTAGGATAGTTGTCTCTTTCTATCCCCCAGTGATACATGGCTATGATAATATCTGCCCCTTCATCCTTTAACTCCTTTATAGCAGTTCTAATATCTTCCTTGATTTCATCAGATTCATACCATGGAGTTAAACCAAAGACACCTACCTTAATGCCACGTACATCTTTTATATACCTATTCTTATAACCAAAATACCCTATTCCTGCCTCTTCTAGAGTTGCTATGGTATCTTTATATCCTTGGTCTAAATAATCCCTACTGTGGTTATTTGCTAAGCTTACAGCTTCTATATTACCTTGTTTTAATATTTCTACATAAGAAGGGTCTGCCTTAAACCTAAACTTTTTATCTGCCTTCTTAGTAGCAGTTGTAAGAGTTGTCTCTAAGTTTACTATTGTAATATCATCTTCTTCAAAGATATGTTTTACATTTCTAAAGAAGTAACCATAATCCTTATTTTGTACTTCAAATTCATGGTCAAATGACCTTTGGTAGCCATAATCTTCATCCCTGCCAAGAGTTACATCCCCTGCTGCACTTATTATAATAGTGTCATAGACATCTTCTTCAGTCTCAGGCTCAGTTTCTTCTTCTGTTTCAGGTTCTGTTTCAATCTCGGTCTCTTCCTCAGTTTCTTCTTCTGTTTCTAGGCTTGTATCTTCTTGTGTTTCATTAACTTGTCCAACTTCCGTAGAGTCATTCTTTCCTAGTAAGTTTTTTGCAAAAGACTCTATGCTAATATTCTTAGTTGTAAAAACAACTGCTATGATAGCTACAATAAGAGCAAAAAGTCCAACATTTAGTAATATAAAATACTTTTTCCTATTTTTTTTCATCTTTAGTGCCTCCGTACCTTTACATTTATCTATTTGTAATTAGTTCTACATAATAACCCTAGTCATAGTCTGCTATAATTTTTTCATATAATTGGTCAACCTTTTTAAAGTCCATAGCCTTAATATATATTTTTTCTAAAATCTCATGCTTATCCTTGGCTTCTTTAAACTTGCTCATGCCTTCACTAGTTAGGGAATCAAATAGTTCTTTATTCTTATTTAATTCAAGCTTCTTATCTTCTAGGTCCCTAATATCTGTCTCTTCATAAAGTAGGTATGATTTATTACTAGTTTGACTTTCTTCATTCTTAGAAATTAACATAAGATTAAGCTCTTTTATATAAATATGCTGTAATATATCAGGAAGTAGCGGATGATAATAACCTTCTATATCAAAGCCCCTGATGGTTAAGCTTGCAACTATAGTTTCAAGTAGGTCTCCTATATCTTTACAATTAGGAGAGATAAGCTCCCATACCTCCTTATTCTTACATAAGCTATCTATATATGAATAATAGCCGTTTGGCGTATATGAATCAGAAAACATCTTTCTTAATTTACCAGCCTTATCATTAGGCTTAAAATTAGAAATAACTTCATCAATATCAGAGATTAGACGTCTTTTAATTATACACCTTTTTTTGGTATTTGTTAATAGAGAGTATGTCTTAACTTCTTCTTCTAATAATTTGCCAGCCATGTTCAAATATCGGTAGCCACTTTGATAAAGCATTGATTTTTCTTGACTTACTTCAATTATCCTATTACGATAATCCATCAAATAATCCCTGTTTAAATACTTACCAAAGTCTAGTATCTCTTCTACCAAGCAAGGTAATTTGGGTTCTATTACATGTGGGGCAGTTCCATCAACTATCATAAACCTATAATCTGGTATATGGACTCCATCAAGACTATTATAATCCGTAGAACAGTGTATATACTCAACAAATAACCCCTTTTTATTAAAATGGCTGGCCACCTTTTTCATAAATGAACTTTTACCAACACCGGGGCCACCCTTTAGTATATAGATCCTATCCGCATCATTCGGGTTAATTATATGATCAAAATAGCTATAAAATCCAACTGCTGAATTAGTTCCAGCAAAAAAATGTTTTTCCATACATTTCCCTCCATTCATATATTCACTACTTATATTCTACCCCATTAAAAGAATAATGGCTAAATAAATATAAAATACTTATTTGCCATTATTATATGTAAAGAAAAAATAATAATTAAAATTCCTTATCACTATTTAATTTTTATTTCTAAGTACCTTAACTACGTTAGTAACAGTTAATTTCTCACCCTTAAAGAAAATTAGTCCCTTATACAGCTTTCCTGCCAATATAAAGCATATCAATATACTAATACATAGTATTCCAATAGAAATTAGTCCTTCTAATATTCCCATACTACCATTTATAATATTGGCCGCTAGGACAAATGGAGAGGAAAATGGGAAGTAATTCATGACTTTACCCCAAAAGTTACCTTCAAGGACTGGAGACATCATTGCTGCCATACCAAAAATCATTACAGGTAGGTAGAATATACCTGTTCCACTAGATATATCTTCTGCCTTTCCAAGAGAAGCCCCTACTACTCCAGCAAAACTAAAGTAGAATAAGAATCCTAAAATTAGGGCAAGAAGCGAAAGAATTATGGCTATTACAGAAAAGGCCATACCATCACTGTTTTCTTGTACTAACTTAATTATCTCTAGTAAGGGGTTGGTATAATCACTATATTGGTTTCTTAAAAATGCATCTCCTGCAATGAATCCAAATATTCCACAAGTTATCCAAAGTAAGAATTGCATTATTGCAACTGCTGCCATTGCTAATATTTTCCCGGTAATAACCCTCCTTGGATTTACTGCAGTTAGTAACATCTCTGTAAGTTTGGATGTTTTTTCTATAAGGAGATTATTCATAATTGATTGGGAATATATAATTAATAACATGTATAAAGCAAAGGAATAAATCATTGGAAGTAAGAATTTTATAAGTTCTTCCCCTATGCTAGCCTCTTCTTCCCCTGCCACTACAAAAGAATTAATAGTAGGTGTTAGTAATACACTTAACTGGTCACTTGATAGACCACTTTGACTTATCCTATAAATTTCAACAATAGGTACTAGGTTCTCTAGCAACTGCCTTGTCTCATCTTCAGTAATATATGTTCCTTCTGGAAGTAGTGCATCTAGTAAAATTCCATCTTCACTTCTTGATATATGGATAAGTATGGCATTTGTATTATCTGATAACTTACTCATTTCTTCTGCAACTTGGCTAGTAGGCTCTTTCATTGTAAAAGAAATCTTATCTAAGTCAGGATGAACTTCATTAGATTGGCTATATCCATCAATAAAAGAGTTAATACTAGAAAACTCATTTGTCTTGTCTAATATAAATACATCTTTTATATTATCAAGTCCAATAAAGACCTTATCCTCTTCAACTTTTTTCATACTAAAAGTCAAGAGAATGAAAATGCCAATAAATACAATTGCTCCTACTACAACAGTAGCAATCTTAAAGGCTTTACTCTTTACTTGTTGCATAAATGTAAAAGAAAATACATCTAACCAACTAGAACTAAGACTCCCCTTCATTATCTTGCCTCCTTACTAGTCTTTGATATAGAGATCAAATCCTTAAATTTGATAATATTTCCTTGGTGTAAAATTATTGTCTGGTATACCTTAGATGTAAAAATTATCACTAAGATTGTACTTATAACTAATAATAAGATGGCAAGTAAGGCAATGCTAATTGTAACCTTCCCAAACAATAGGTAAACAGGTGTTACAAACACCGATGATATTGGAAATAAAAAAGCAAAATGAGCATAACCACTAGGAACAGATCCTTGAAGGCCGATTATAGGTAGGGCAAGGCCCATATATGCTCCTATAATTGTCAAAAATGTATAAACTACCATCCCTTCTCTAAGTTCTTCAATTTTGCTAACAGTAGCTCCTGTAAGCCCTGCAAGGAATCCATAAAATATAAAGCCTAATACATACATAATTAAAATAACTATTATATTAGCTAGTGTAACGTTCTCAAATACACTTGAACCTAAGCTTCTAACTAAAAATTCAGGTAAGTAGGCATCACTATTAAAGGCATTTTTATATATTAAACTAGATAAGCCAAGTCCAAGAACCACACTTGAAAGCTGAATTATAGTAACTGTTAGCATAGCAAAAACTTTACCCATAATAATTGCCATAGGCTTTATTCTTGTTAGAAGTATTTCAATTAGTTTTGTTGACTTTTCTGTTACAATAGTTGTTGCTATACCTGAACCACCATAAGAAATAAGCATGGTTATACATACAAAAGCAAAGAGGGCAAAATAGTACTCTTCAAAAGTAACACCAAACCTACTGCCTTCTTCTTCCTCTATATCATCCACCTCACCTGTATAGAACTTAAAGTCAGTTATTATTGGTTCTTCAAGCCTCTCTTTTTGTTCGGTAGTAACACCCAGATTGGATATTACATTTGTCCAGAAAATATCCTCAATAAAGCCTGAAAGATTAATAAGTTCCATTTCAGATACTTTGCCTGAAGGTGAGTTTATGTAACGCATATTAAACACACCCATATCACTAGTTATATGTAGGAGTATAGCCCCTGAGTCATCCTCTAAAATTTCATTTTCAATTTCATCAGCAGACTTATCAGTATATTCAAATACTATATCCTTATACAGATTATTTTCTTTAATACTAGAGTAATCAGCTAATGGTAACCCAGTTTCATCAATTACACAAACCTTAGATATATCACTAGTCTTAGACTCCCTACTTGGACCATTGGTAATTAGTTCTATTAAGGGCATAGAAACTAGGGCAATTACAAATAGTATTAAGACAAAAGTTTTAAAAGGCTTACTCTTTAGGGTTTGAACTAAGGTAAAGCCATATACATCTTTTAGTCCATCCAAATTATTCTTCATCATCTACTACCCCCACCTTTTCTACAAATATCTCATGTAGAGATGGTTCACGAAGCTCAAATTTAATAACTGGGATTTGTTCTTCAATTAGCCTCCTAAGTAGTAGAGTTGCGGTTTCCTCTTCCTCAACTCTGATATGGTACTCCATAGGACTTTGACTAACTAAGCTAAGGCCATACTCTTTAATTATAGGTAGGATATCACCCTCACAGCGTAAAAACAGATTAACCCTTCCGTAACCCTTTTTTATTTCATTTAGGTTGCCCTGTAATACAGTCTTACCACGATTTAAAATAGTAATATCTTCGCAGAACTCTTCAATTACAGGCATTTGATGGCTAGACATAATAAGATACTTACCCTTATTAATCTCTTCCCTAATTATTGACTTGAATAAGTCTGAGTTAACTGGGTCAAGGCCACTTAAGGGTTCATCTAGTATTAGTAACTCAGGATCAGAAAGTAGGGCAATCATAAGTTGAATCTTTTGCTGGTTACCCTTAGATAATTGCTCAGCTGTATAGAATTTCTTCTTATTTTTCTTAAGTTTACTAGGGTAAACATAATCTTCTACATCAAGCCTTTCTGACCAATATGCAATTTTTTCCTTAGCTTCCTTTCTTGGCATGTTCTTTAATTTTGCAAAATAAAGCAATTGGTCCATAATTGTATACTTAGGATAAAGTCCTCTCTCTTCTGGCAAATAACCTACATTACTAGTAGTTGGGTCAAGAGGCTTACCCTTCCAAGTTACTCTACCTTCTTCAAAATTAAGCATACCAAGTAAAATACGAAGGGCAGTTGTTTTTCCTGCACCATTAGTCCCAAGCAAGGCATAAACTCCCGGTTCCTCAATCTTAAAACTTAGATGGTCCAATACAGTCTTATCTCCATATTTCTTTGTTAAATCATTAGCTAGTAATGCCATACAATAACCTCCAAAATTATTTACTGTTTTCTATTTTACACTGTATATATTGTTGATATGTTAAATTTTTCTTAAATTTTGTAAGGCAAGTGGAGAAAATTGATAAGATAGTGAGATGGAGTATTTGCATTATTTTATTTTATTTTTTTGCAAGATTAATGAGCTATTAGTGTATAAGTATTTTAAGCTTAAATATAAAAGCTAAATAATCACATAATATAAATAGAAATAGAAATAGAAAATATTAAATGATAACATAAAAAAGGAGTTTTATTATGGCTATTAGAATAATTACAGATACACCATCAGATATATCATTTGCAGAAGCTAAGGAAATGAATATAGATCTTGTTCCCCTAAAAATTAATGTAGACGATAAGTCTTACCGTGAAGGTATTGATATTACTGTTGATGAGTTTTATCAAATGCTAGAAACATCAAAGACTTTACCTACTACAAGTACACCTTCTCCTGAAAACTTTCTTACATACTTTGAGGAAGCTAGAGATGCTGGTGATGATGTAATAGTAATATCTCTTGCAGCTGGCCTTAGCGGTACTTATCAATGTGCTGTTCTTGCTAAGGAGATAGCAGGTTATTCAAATATTCATGTTATCGATTCAGAACAAGCAACTCTAGGAGAAATGGTCCTTGTTAGGTATGCGGTTAAATTAAGGGATGAAGGAAAGACAGTCAAGGAAATTGTTGATGCTATTGAGACAAGTAAGAAAAAAGTAGTAATATTAGCGGTTTTAGATACTCTTGAATATCTCCAAAAGGGTGGACGTTTACCAAAGAGTGTGGCTATTGCTGGTGGCCTATTAAAAATTAAGCCTATGATTACTTTAAAGGAAGGAGCTATAGAAGTAGTTGGTAAGGCGAGAGGTCATAAGGCAGCCCTTAAGAATATGTTGGCTGAAATTGATAAGTATCCTGATTTTGATACTTCTGCCCCTATTGTTTATGGGTATACAAAAACTCCTGACCAATGTCTTAAACTTAAAGAAGAGGCAGATAAAAAATATAATTTAAAGGATACAAAAATGTACCCAATTGGGAGTGTTATTGGGACCCATGCAGGACCAGGAGCCTTTGCAATTGGATTTTTACACAATTAATAAGTAACTTTAATATACAAAAAGGGTATGGATAAACTATTAAAGTTTATCCATACCCTTTTTTTAATTAAGATTAAAAGAACTTATCACCTTTTGCAATGAAAGAACCACATTCTGTATCTTCTGATGTTTGAGAGTTTTTTGTTGTACTAGTAACTCTTATTGAATCAAGAGTACAATAATCTGCATTATTTGCATGATACTTACATTCTTCTACTACACACTGGATACTTGGGTTTTTTTCTTTGTTGTTTAGCATTATCAAATCTCCCTTCCTTGCATAAAATTCTAATTGATATGGGTCTTTAAAACCCTCTATCATTATTAGAATAAACACTTTACATTTATTTATGCAGTGGGAAATATAGCTAAACCACAAGGTCTAGGCTTAGTTCATTATGATTTATTTAAATTAGTCTTCTTTAAAAAGATCAGTAGATAAATATCTTTCACCAGTATCTGGTAGTATTACCACAATATTCTTCCCTGCAAATTCTTCTCTCTTTGCAACTTGGGTAGCAGCCCAAAGTGCTGCACCTGATGAAATACCTACTAAAATTCCTTCTGTTCCTGCAACTTTTCTTGAAGTTTCAAAGGCATCCTCATTCTCTACAGTTATTATCTCATCATATAGTTTAGTATCAAGTACTTCAGGAACAAAACCTGCGCCGATACCCTGAATTTTGTGAGCTCCAGCCTTATTCTGGGAAAGTACTGGTGAACCAGTTGGTTCTACTGCAACTATCTTGATATTTGGATTCTTTTCTCTTAGATACTTACCAGCACCTGTAATTGTTCCACCAGTTCCAATTCCTGCTACGAAAACATCAACCTTACCTTCTGTTGCTTCCCATATTTCTGGACCTGTTGTATTATAATGAACTTCTGGATTTGCTTGGTTAACAAACTGGCCTGGTATGAATGAGTTTGGTGTTTCTTTTTGAATCTCTTCTGCTTTAGCTATAGCACCCTTCATTCCTTTAGTTCCATCAGTTAGTACTAATTCTGCACCATAACCCTTAAGAAGTTTCCTTCTTTCAATACTCATAGTTTCAGGCATTACAATAATTGTTTTATAACCCTTTGCTGCTGCCATAGAAGCAATACCAATACCAGTATTACCACTTGTTGGTTCAATGATAGTAGCTCCTGGTTTAATTAAACCCTTCCTCTCAGCATCTTGTATCATTGCAAGTGCTATTCTATCCTTAACACTTCCTGCTGGGTTAAAGTATTCTAACTTTGCAAGTACACTTGCTTTTGCCCCTTCTTCTTTACCGTAGTTTGAAAGTTCAAGTAATGGTGTATTTCCTACTAATTCAGTTACGCTCTTTGCTAATCTTGCCATAATTTATTCCTCCTATTTTAAATTAAATTTATGATTATTTCTGCCTACTATATATTCTGATTATTCATATATTCTAATTATACACTAGTTTTATATATGTTAAATAATATAACATTAATACTTTATTCAAGTTCTTATGAATAATACATTATTTTATAACTTATTAAACACATTGCTTTACTTGGTATTATTATATTTGATTAAGAAATAAATGTCAAGGCTTTTAAATCTTTTTTATTTAAATTCATGGTAAAACCCTTTGAG
>JAAYRG010000253.1 GCA_012518885.1 Clostridiales bacterium
TTACCTTTATTACTGTTTTTGGTTTGTTTATTTCTGAAATCTCTTGAAGATAAATCCATGTGTAATTTATCTTTTATTTAGAATTTTCAGGGTTGTTTTACTGTTTAATTATCAAGGTTCAAATTGCTGACTAATTTACTTGTTTGCCTGAGCTAACGTCTTCTGTAAAGGCCAGCTCAGATATATTAACACACTGTAAATTGTTTGTCAATACTTTGTTTTAAGTTATTTTAAAACTTTTTTCAAAGTAACGGAGAAGGAGGGATTTGAACCCTCGCGCCGCTGTTAACGACCTACTCCCTTTCCAGGGGAGCCCCTTCAGCCTCTTGGGTACTTCTCCAATAGCGATGTATAACTTCAAATATACACCAGTACGTATATACCTTATATTATATCACTTCAAAAAAATAAGGCATTATATGCATAATGCTTTATTAGAGCGGAGAGGGTGGGATTCGAACCCACGGCCCCTTGCGGAGACACTGGTTTTCAAGACCAGCTCCTTATAGCCACTCGGACACCTCTCCAAAAGGTTGCTTAGATAATATATCAAAATCTTTTATTATTGTCAAGCGTTTTTTTAACTTTTTTAAAAACTTGTTTTCAACGCCATCCAAAAAGCATTTTACCACTAATGATAACTTAATGCAAGCTTTTTTTCAAAAAAATATCTCCTATAATCAAATCCTCTGGAGTTGTAACCTTGATATTCAAGTAACTGCCTTCAATTAGCTTAATCGGATAGTTGCTAGTATGTTCGACAACCATTGCATCATCAGTGATATTTATATTACTTCCTAGCCCCTTACTTATATCATCAATAATTTTACTATATGCCCCCATTATAATCGAGTAAGAAAAGGCCTGAGGGGTTTGAATAATCCATGTGTACTTCCTATCAGGTGTACTAGTTATTACATTATTGCTATCAGATATTTTAATTGTATCTTTAGAAGGCATTCCTACAACACATGCCTTATGCTCTTTTACGCTCAATAATACCTTCTCTAATATTTCTATTGTAATAAATGGTCTTGCCCCATCATGTATCAAAACATAATCGGCATAATCTATAGCCTTTAGTCCATTAAAAACAGATAGATATCTCTCATCACCACCTGCAATAACCTTACTTACCTTAGTAAAGTTGTATTTTTTCACAATATGTTCCCAGTTATAATCAATTTCATTTTCTCCAACTACAAGAATTACTTCATCTATACTACTTATCTCAAAAGCATATAAAGAATAGTAGATTACTGGCTTACCACCCAAATCCATATATTGTTTCGGAGTATTACTTTTCATCCTACTGCCACTACCTGCGGCTAAAACTATCGCTACTGATTTCTCTTTCATCATAATATAAAAGTAGGTGTATACCTATAATGTAATAATTATAGCAATAACACCTACCCTACCCCTTTCTATCTTTGACCTAATCTAAGATTAGGCACTGCATTTAAGTCTAATCCACTTCTTGCACCCTTAATATAATCGTAATAAGCTGCACAAGCTATCATTGCAGCGTTGTCAGTACAATAGATTGGATCAGGATAATATAATTCTAAGTTGTTCTCTTTACACGCCTTTTCCATTGACCCTCTTAAATGAGTATTAGAAGCTACTCCTCCAGCTAATGCAACCTTATCTATTCCATAGTCTAAGGCAGCACTAATTGTATTTGTTACTAATACATCCACTACTGCTTCCTGGAATGATGCTGCTACATCAGCCTTGTTTATAGTCTCATTTTTCATTTTGGCTGAATTTATATAGTTTAACACTGCCGATTTTAAGCCACTAAAGCTAAAATCATATTTGGCTCCTGCTATATGGGCCCTTGGAAACTCTATGGCATGTCTATTGCCTTCTTTTGCTAGGGCATCAATCTTAGGCCCCCCTGGATATCCAAGCCCTATAGCCCTTGCCACCTTATCATAAGCCTCACCTGCTGCATCATCTCTAGTCCTACCTAATATTTCAAACTCTGAATAATCCTTAACCATTACTAGATGACTATGGCCACCTGATACAATCAGACACAAGAAAGGCGGTTCTAACTCTGGGTATTTAATAAAGTTAGCATATACATGTCCTTCTATATGATGAACTCCTACAAGAGGCTTACCTGCAGCATAACTAATAGCCTTTGCCTGGGCAACACCTACTAATAGAGCACCCACAAGGCCTGGACCATATGTCACCCCAATAAGGTCTATATCATCTAAGGTAACTTTTGCTTTTAATAAGGCCTCTTTAATTACTTTGTTAATTTGTTCTATGTGCTTTCTTGATGCGATTTCTGGTACTACGCCCCCATAAATTGTATGGAGGTCAATTTGAGAAGAAATAAAATTAGATAAAACTTCTCTACCATTTCTAACTACTGCTGCTGCAGTTTCGTCACAGGATGTTTCTATACCTAGAACTAAAAAGTCTTCTTTAACCATTACAAAATCTTATCCTCCAAACGTTTCGTCTTCGGCTGGTTTACTATCTTCATTTGCAGGTTGCCAACCTACTATCTTCCATCTTCCGTCTTCATCTCTTCTAAAAATATACTCTTCGTATACCATTAATAACTCGTTTTTCTTTGTAAAGGAACTTGAACCTATAACCGCAGCGTACTCTACTTCTTCTTTGGACCAATATAAAACCTCTTTAGCATCCATTATATTAAAATCAGAAAACTCATATTTCTTATCTTTAAAGTCTTCTTTTTCTTTTGTAAATATCTTTAATTGGTCCTCTAGGGGATTATTCTCTATTAGTTCCTTATCAAATAGTTGTCTTAGCTTAGATACTAAATTATTTGTTTGCTCTTCTGTTAAATCTTCATTATATAGAACTCTTGTTATCCTGTAATATAAGCGTAACACCTCTGATGGGGTGGCTGGATATTCATAGTCCAAGTCTTTCTCACTAATTATCTCTAATTCACTTTTTTCCTTAGTGCCTAAAGGTAAAATAGGTTCAGTACTTGTATTAATATAATAAAATAAATAGATAATACTTATTGCTATAATAGACATAAAAAGAATCGTTGGCAAAAACTTACTACTCCTGTTTTTCTTTTTCATGCCTTTATTCTTTTTTGGGTTAGTGCTACTTAGCCCTTTATTCCTTATATCCCTATTCACATTAAACTCCATCTCCACATGAAATCATTATAGTAATTTACTCATCAGACTCAAAAACCAAGGTTACACTCATTCTATCCTTGCCAGCCCTTGTATTCTTAAAGATCTTCTTAGTTTCCTTAATGTAATCTTCAGGCCTAACAAGGGAAGGACTATAATGAGTTAGCCAAAGTTCTCTTACATTAGCATCCTGCGCTAGTTTTGCTGCATCATAAAAAGTCATGTGCTTATACTGTGCAGCCTTGCTATCCTTATCTTCTTCTCCGTACATTCCTTCACAGATAAATAAGTCTGCGTCTTTAGCCATTTCAGATATGATTGGTACTGGTCTTGAATCCGTACAATAAGTTAACTTTATTCCCTTTCTAGGTGGGCCAAGTACTAAATCTGGGGTTAAGACCCTATCCTCTAATTTTATGGTCTCACCCTTTTGTAGTCTATTCCAATATTGTTGTGGAATATCATTCTCCCTAGCCTTATCAACAAAAAATCTTCCAGCTCGTTCAATTATAATATTATAACCATAGCAAATAACGTTGTGCTTTACTCTAAATGCTTGAATTTTTAAATTATCTCGTACAATTTCTTCAGTTGGATTGGTCAGTTCTATGAACTTAAGCTCAAAGGGTAGTTCTGGTGCTATTACTCTTAGAGAGTTAACCACTCTTTCTAAACCCTTTGGTCCAATTAATGTTACAGGCTCTGTCCTATCAGAATTGCCCATAGACAATAATAAACCAGGTAAGCCACTAATATGATCTGCATGGTAGTGGGTAAAGCAAATATAATCTATAGGGTTTACACTCCAACCCTTCTCTTTTATTGCAATCTGAGTACCCTCGCCACAATCGATAAGTATATTACTTCCATTATATCTTGTCATTAATGAAGTCAGCCACCTATTAGGTAGGGGCATCATTCCACTAGTTCCTAATAAACATACATCTAACACGATTTCTCCTCACTTAATTAAATCAAAATCATTTGTTTCTTTGTTATTCTTTGTAACATATTATCATAAGCACTTTTTAATATCAAGAACTTATATCTCTAGCTAGGATTAACTTTCATTATTATAACAAAAACCTTTCTCTAGAGATATTATTCACTCTAAAGAAAGGTTTTAATACTAAATAAATCCATATATTAAATTGTTCCCTTTAATCCATAGGGTACATAACTTCAATTTTTTCAGTAACGCTAACTGGAATCTTAAAGGACCTTATCATATTATCATAGCAAGCTTCACACAAGGCAAACTTATGAACTTCTAGGTCCTTATTTGAGAAATACCCCCACTCCTTATGTCCCTCAAATATGTCTTCCATTAAAATCCCACGATGACTCTTTATATCTTTCCCACACATATTACAAGTAATAGTGATTTTTTTATTTTTAATTATTTTATCCATACTCTTCCCTCCAACTAAACTAGCACCTTAGTTTCAGATATATTATAACAATACTTGTCCATCAATTATAGTGGGAATTACTGTTACAATTACAATAATTATCTTTTATAAGTATAAACCTCTAATTTAGTCCACATACTATATGTTATTACTCATTAGCAAGAGGGGTATGGCCTACATAATTTATAGCCACATTATCAAGGCGTCTTCAGTAGGAAACATGTAAAAGTTAGGCCTTATTCCCGCATTTCTAAAACCTAATTTCCTATATAAGTTTATAGCACTTTCATTACTAATCCTAACCTCTAGGGTAAATGTTTCTATGCCTTTTAGCCTCGCCCTATTAATTAATTCTAAAAGCATTTTGTATGCAATGCCTCTACTCCTATGTTCCTTAACGACAGCAACATTATTAATGTGGCCTTCACCAGCAACTCCCCAAAGGCCACAGTAAGCTACAATTTGACCGTCTATTTCCGTTACCAAATAAATATTGTTGCTATCTTCTATAGCAGATGCGAAATCACTTGCCTTCCAAGGTAGTGAAAATGTATTATTCTCAATCTCACAAACCATATCTATATCTTCCATGGTCATATGTCTTATAAGCATATTTTCCCCTCTACTTTTTTATATAAATATAACTAGTTAAAGGTTAGTTTAAACCTCATACTTCCATCCATAATCGTTATGATAAATCATTTGCCTTGTCATGCCGCCATCTATAATAATGTTTTCACCTGTTATAAAGCCTGCATCATCACTACTTAAAAACAAGGCCATCTTAGCTATATCTTTTGGATTCCCTATTCTTCCTGCTGGATGTTGCTTAATATCCCCCTCTTCATGATTAGGCTTATACATATCTTCATGCTGATAGTCACCAGTATCAATCCAACCTGGACTTATTGAATTGACCCGTACCTTACCTGATAAACTTATACTCATTCCATGGGTTAATGCTATGATAGCTCCTTTTGCAGCTGTATAACTCTCAGTATTAGCTTGTGACATAAAGGCCCTAGTCGAAGCTATATTTATAATTGACCCTCCCTTGTTAAAGTAGGGCATAAGTAACTTACTTAAATAAAATGGTGCTGTTACACCTAAACTTAAAACATAGTTAAAGTCTTCGTAACTACAAGTATTAAGCCCACCTTTTCCAACACAAGCATTATTTATTAATACATCAACCCCTGGCCTCTTAGAAACTAATTCTTGCACAAATCCTTCTATAACTTCTTTTTTAGTTATATCCCCTTCATAAAACATAAATATATCATCATTATATTTCTCCTCTAACCTTTTACCAGATAGGGCATCAGTATCAACTACTGTGACAAAATATCCAGCAGCTATAAATGTCTCACTCATGCACCTACCAATGCCATTAGCCCCACCTGTTATTATACAAGTCTTAAGCATACAAATAACCTCCCTTACTAAAACCCAAAGACACTTTTTATAGTTTTTATAGGTATATAATGCTATTGTTTTACAAGGACTATAAGGAGACTGCTATTACTTTTCTTTCTTTTGACCAAATTCCCTCTCAGCCTGTGATTTTCTAAGATAGGTCGGAGAAAAGTCATCAGAATCCACCTTAATTCCCTTTTTAAACAACTCAATTCCTAAGGCCCCAATAGCTCCTGCTCTTTGTTTTGCTACATGGGGAGGAGCAAATGTATAAGGTACCTTAATAAATTCTTCTAACTGGTCTTTAAACACACTCACCCCATCTCCAAGAAATGTTACTTCTTCATTTAATTCATTAATTTCATTTGCAATTTCTTCAATGTCTACAGCCTTTTGCTCTGAAATTACAACAAACTCATCTTGGTCCCACTTATATAAACCTGTATATACCTGATTCCTTCTTGCATCCATTAGGGGACATATTATCCCCCTTGCCTTATAAAGATTATATGCAATTCCATCAACAGTTGGGACAGGTATAATTGGGATATCTAGTACCATCCCTAAGCCCTTAACAGTTGCAGAACCAATTCTAAGTCCTGTAAAAGAACCAGGTCCTTTAGCAATCGCTATTGCATCTATTTCTTTTAAGTCTAATGTTACCATTTTAGATATCTCATCTAACATTGGTAATAGGGTCTGGGAATGGGTTTTTTTATAATTAACGGTATACTCTGCTACTAAATCACTATCATTAACTAATGCAACAGAGGCTACTAAACCCGAACTATCAAAAGCTAATACTTTCATCCTTTGCCTCCTAACTTAGAAACTGTTATTCTCCTGTAATCAAAGTCCTTATTTAAATCTTTTTCAATAGTTATAAAGGTACGTTTATCCGGAAGAATCTCCTCAATTAAATTCGCCCATTCTATTAAACAAACGCCTTGACCATAAAAGTAATCCTCAAAACCTATCTCATACATTTCTTCAACATCTTCTATTCTATAAACATCAAAATGGTAAAGTGGTATCCTTCCCTCATCATAAACTTGTAATATAGTAAATGTAGGGCTGTTAATGGCTTCCTTTATCCCTAGCCCCTCAGCAAATCCTTGAGTGAAAACTGTCTTCCCAACCCCTAAGTCTCCAAAAAGACAGATGATTTCTCCAGGCTTTGCAGCTTGGCCAAACTTTTTACCTATCTCAAACGTATCTTCTGCTTTGTAACTTTCAATAATCATTTCTATCACACTATACCCTTCTAAATGGTTATCTTTATCCAAATCCCTTATATGGAAGTTTAAATCTTGCTTATCTTGAACATTATATCATAAATAGCCTAGTCTACAATATTTATCTAGAAAAATTATTCTAAAAAAATAGGTGATAAGATATAGAAAGGTTATCACCTTACAATATCTTACCACCTAAATTGCTTTTTGATTTAATTTTATTTAATGTAGTATTTCTCTTATCTTTTTATATATAAGAGCTGTTATAACAGATACAATAAATCCTTTTAATAAATTAAATGGCACAACAGCTAACATTACAAATGTTGTTAAATTGGTAATACTACTATTAACCGCAGTTCCCATTTCGATTAGGGCCTCAAGGGGAAGGCCATATGCCTTAGAGTAAAAAGGTAGTAGAACATAAGCATTTAAAAAGCCTCCTAAAATAGCCATCGAGATTGTACCTAAGGCCATAGAGATTGCTGCTCCTTTTTTAGACCTATGTCTCCTATAATATATAGCACTAGGTAATACAAATGAACATCCAATTAAGAAGTTGGCAAATTCTCCTACTCCTCCTGTTGATGTACCACCTATAGCCATCTTTAGTAGGTTCTTAACTAATTCAATTATCACCCCTGCTACTGGGCCTAGGGCAAAACCTCCAATTAAAATAGGCAACTCACTAAGATCAATTTGATAAAAAGATGGTGCAAACCATAGGGGTATTTCAAATAGCATTAAAATTGCTGATATAGCCGAAAGCATACCAATCTGGGCAATTGTCTTTGCATTAAGTTTAAATTTATCCTCTTTTTTTACCTTTGCCATACCCTCTCTTCTTCCTTGGTGCTTAGCTTCTTTCTCTGCATTGTCCTTAACAGTGTTTGTTGCTTTACTTAGTAGTTCCATAAAAATCTCCCTTCTTTTAAGGCAAATTCTGGGATATGAAGCTATTTTTCATTTTGCAAATAACTCCAAAAAAAGCCTCGATTATAAAAATCGAGGCTTGAATTCTTGATAATAATATAGGTATACAAAAATATCGTATACATCTATTATATACTTCTCTTCTCACATCCAGACTTTACTGTCGGTCTTGGAATTTCACCAAGTCAACTACAAGGCATACAAGATAGGCCATTGAGTTCGCGGACTATACCGCCGGTCGGGAATTACACCCTGCCCCGAAGAATTTCCTTATATAATTTTATATTTTCAACTATTATTATATAATTATGTAATTATATTGTCAATATGCATAATATGCTACCTATTGTCTTAATATTATCAATATGCTTCTTTTATTATCTTTCTCTTCCCATGAAGAATAAGGAGATAGTTCCTGGTCCTGTATGGGCCCCAATTGTTGGCCCAATATGGTTGATAATTAAAACTTCTATGCCAAAGCGTTCTTTTATATTCTTTGCAAGAAGTTCAGCATCTTCTATGCAGTCACTATGACTAATAAAAACATCTTCTTCTCCAGGTAACATTCTATTTTCCATTATATCGGCTAGTTCTTTTAATGATTTCTTCCTTCCTCTTACCTTTGATAGCGGAACAAGATGTCCTTCGTTATCTATGTGTAAGACAGGTTTTATATTTAAAACCCCAGCTGCAAAGGCAGATGTTTTTGAAACTCTACCACCTCTAAATAAATATACTAGGTCATCAACTGTAAAGTAGTGGCAAACATTCAACTTGTTTTCTTCAACCCAGTTATGCACTTCATCAATTGTTTTGCCACTATTTTTCAAGCCTATGGCCTTGTGCACTAATAGACCTTGTCCTAGGGATGCCCCTAAGGAGTCTACAACTATAATCTTTCTACCAGGATTTGCTTCCATAACCTCTAGGGCTGCTAACCTTGTGTTGTTATGACTCCCACTTAAGCCAGAAGAAAATCCTATGTGAAGGATATCTAAATCATATTTATCAATAAGCTTTTGAAAGAAGTTTTTAGCATATTCAGGATTTACCTGTGATGTTTTAGGACTTGCACCATCACGCATTTTATTATAAAAATCCTTATATGGTAGCTCATTGTCAATATCGTAAGTGATCTCATCAACAGAATAATTGAATGATAGCAGATTTATATCATGGTCTTTTAAATATTCTATGGGTAAATCAGACGTAGTATCTGTGGTAATAATATAATTCATATTTAATCTCCTATTCTTGTATTAAATTATTAGCAAACATTAGTCCCCTTACTATACTATATAATCATAGTAAGTTGGATTCTATTTCTCTTTACATCTACATTTATAACCTTAACATCAACAATATCCCCAACACTTACAA
>JAAYRG010000254.1 GCA_012518885.1 Clostridiales bacterium
CATACCAATTCGCCTTAGACATATTATCACCCATATCCTATTATATCAATAGTCCCATACCTGATTTAATAACTACATCAATCAAAGCAATAATAACACTAAGGATAACGGTAATAATCACAACTGCAAAAGATTGCTTAAGTAGCATATCTTTTTTAGGCCAAGAAATTTTTTCAAATTCTTTCTTAATACCATGCCATCTGCTTGGTTTTTTTACTTTCTTTGCAGTCTTGTTATCTGCTTCTCCCATGGTTCACTTTCCTTCCTTACATGCTTATAACATGTATGAAATATTTTTATTGCTATTACTTTGATTATTTTGTTTCTTTGTGTAATGTGTGTGTTTTGCAGAATTTGCAATACTTCTTAGTTTCCATCCTATCTGGATGTGTTTTCTTGTCTTTTGTTGTGTTGTAATTACGTTGTTTACAATCTGTACATGCCAATGTTATTCTTGTGCGCACAACTTCCACCTCCGATTTTTTTACTTAGAATGCCAAATTACTTAAAATGTAATTTTGGGCATAAAAAAAAGACCTCTTCCATCGCTAGATTAATATAACATACTTATTTCTATGAGTCAATATTTTTTTCATAAAAATATGATTTTATCATAGATTTTATAAGTATTTAAGCCAAAAAATAATAATTCTGTATTATGTTTTTGCTATCAAAATATAGCCACATTTCTTAAATATTTTGCGTATTAAAAATCTTTAATATATATTTTCCTAAAATTCCTATAATTATACCAGTAATAGTTCCACCAATCATTAATATAGGAAGATAGTAAATTAATCCAGCAGTTTCCATTAAGATTGCTGCTACTGTTAATTGTCCTATATTATGAAAAACTCCACCAATCACACTTACTCCTATGATACTAAACTTGTTAGATAACTTAAACAAGCTCATTAGAGCCCAACTTAATATTCCACCGGCCAAACTATAAATCATAGTAAAGGTATTACTAAATGTAAGAGCAACTAGAATAATTCGAACTGCCGATATGGCAAATGCCTCCTTGATACCAAAGGCATAAAGAGCAGTAACAATTACAATGTTAGCTAGTCCAAGTTTTATCCCTGGGACACCTATACTAAAGGGCAGGATCGCCTCTACATAAGAAAAAATGAAAGCCAGGGTTACAAACATTCCTAAATATGCAATTTTCCCAGCGCCTCTACTCCTCATCCGAATAAATCCTCTCTCTATGTATCTATATAATTACTTATTATAATAATTATATCATAGTAGCTCCTAGCTTACCATTATTTTATTACTCATAAGGTTTAGGAGTTTTTTAAATACACAACTAAGTAAGTCTTTGGCTTGTACATAAAAAGTACCCTGTACTGATATATATCTATTGGCACAGGGTACTTATTATTATATGTTTATTGTATGATTACTATACTCCTAATTATATTAGGCCATCATAACTTTGTCTTGATTAACAAATTCTGATAGTATTACCTTAGTTGGACACTTCTTCGCACATTCACCACAGTTTACACACTTCTCGTAATCAATTTTTGCAAGGAAGTCATTTACATGAACCGCATCATATTGACATGCCTTTTCACATAATTTACATCCAATACAGCCGATGTCACATGCTGCTTTAACATCCTTACCCTTATCATTAGAGTGACATCTAACAAGGTGACCGGTATCTTCATAAGGTACCAACTCAATAATATTCTTTGGACATTCAGTAACACACATTCCACACGCTGTACACTTTTCCTTATCTACTAAGGCTATACCATCTACGATATGGATAGCATCAAACTTACAAACTCTCACACATGAACCAAAGCCCATACAGCCATAATTACATTGCTTTGGCCCAGCCCCTGGAGTATGTGCTGCTTCTCTACAATCCTTAATACCATAGTAGTTCAGTTTGTTTCTAGCCTTATCATCAGTTCCAGCACACATTACAAAGGCAACTTTTTTAACACTTTCTTCTACCTGTGAGCCTATTACATCGGCAATCCTAACATGTACATCGCTACTTGCAACAGTACATGCATCTGCTGGAGCTTTACCTGAGGCGATTGCAGCTGCACATCCGTCACAACCTGGATAACCACAAGCACCACAGTTAGCTCCTGGTAATAGGTCTAGAATGATTACTTCTCTTTCATCTACTTCTACTTCAAATTTCTTTGCAGCAATTCCTAGTAAAATCCCTATAATAATTCCTGTTCCACCGACCACAGCTGTAGCGCTAATCACTCCTGAAAAGTCAACAGCAAGAAAGGCAAGATTATTCATTAAATCCAAACTAGTTAATAACTTTAATAATTCCATCGCTTCCTCCTTCTATAGTAAGCCACCAAAGCCATAAAACGCCATAGCCATAAGTCCAGCAGATACTAATACAATAGGAGTTCCTTGGAAAGAGTTTGGTACATCATTATGTTCACTGTTTTCTCTAATACCCGCCATTAGAACGATGGCAAGTAAGAAACCAATTGCAGTTCCAAATCCATTTACAAGACTTTCAACAAAACTATAGCTTTTTTGAACGTTAATTAATGCTACACCTAATACAGCACAGTTTGTGGTAATAAGAGTTAAATACACACCTAATGATTCGTAAAGTCCAGGGCTATATTTCTTAAGTACCATTTCTACTAATTGAACTAAAGCTGCAATTACTAATATGAATACAATTGTTTGTAAGTATTCTAATCCTACATTTACAAGGATATAGTTATATATTAAGTTAGTAAACATAGAAGATAGAGTAATTACAAAAACAACTGCAAGTCCCATTCCAGTTGCAGTCTCAATTTTTCTAGAAACTCCAAGGAACGGACAAATACCAAGAAATTGACTTAGAACAACGTTATTTACAAGTACACTTGCAATTATTATTAATAATAATTCACCCATTTTAAACTATTCCTCTCTTCCTAATCTTCTTTTTTTGCTTCACTTACACTAGCACCACAGCTCGCACAATCACCACTACAAGATCCATCAGAGTTATTATATGAAACATTAGTTGCTGATTTTAATTTAAGCTTGTTCTGTAATGCAGTAAGACCAGAAAGCACGAAGAAAGCACCTGGAGCAAGAACAAAAATATTAAAAGGTTCATATGCATCTGGCATTATGGTAAAGTCAAATATTGTTCCTTTACCTATTAACTCTCTAACAATACCAATTGCTAGTAAACCAACTGTAAAACCTATTCCCATTCCTATACCATCCATAAGGGATTCTCCAACTGAATTTCTAGAAGCAAATGCTTCAGCTCGTCCTAGAATTATACAGTTAACAACTATTAGAGGTATGTATATTCCTAGAGATTCATGTAGAGAAGGAACAAATGCTTCTAATAAAAATTGTACAACTGTAACGAATGAAGCAACTATAACTATATAAGCTGGCATTCTAACAGTATCTGGTATTACTTTACGAAGTAGCGAAATCATAATGTTTGAAGCGATAAGTACTAGGGCAGTTGATAACCCCATACCTAGCGCATTACTTGCTGACGTTGTTACCGCTAAGGTTGGACACATTCCAAGCATCAATACAAATGTTGGATTCTCATGTATTAACCCATTGATAAGCGGTTTCATATATTTATTTTTCTGTTTTACATTATCACTCAATTGTTATACCTCCTAATTGTTCCCTGAAGCAGTTTCATTTAGGAAAAGCAAGCCAGCATTAACAGCCTCTGTTACAGCATCAGTTGTTATGGTAGCGCCACTTAGGGCATCAATTTCATTATCTGCAGAAGCCCCTGACTTTGTCGATACAAATTCAGTAACTTGTTTTCCTACGAACTGATCTTTAAATTCAGGATTTTGAGCATTTTGACCAAAACCAACTGTTTCATTAAGTACTAAGAATTCTAATCCTTGTACCACACCATCGGTAGAATAACCTAGTGATATAGTAATTGCACCGCCATATCCGTTATTAGAGGTAACTGACATAACATGGCCTATGGTGTTTCCACTAGAATCTTGTGCAACTAGAACTTCATCCACAGTCACATTGCTAAAGCCATTAGCATCAAATATCTCTTCTGGTGCTGACTCAGCTTTTGCACTTAACTCCTCGTCTTCAACGAAAGCTTCAGCATCTAGAAAAACAGTTTGATAGGCTTCTTTTTTTGCATCAAGTGCTCTTTGTTCAATAATCGGTTGGGTAATTTCATATACGACACCAAGTGCAAGCCCTGATACCAAAGTAATAACAAATAAAATTATTGCATCTTTTATTATCGAACTTTTAGGTTTAGAAACATTAACAGTGTTATTACTCATATGCCTCTACCCCCTTTCCAAATGATCTTGGACGTACATATTTATCAATCAAAGGTACAAACAAGTTACAAAAGATTATTGCAAAAGAAACTCCTTCTGCCGTATTCCCAAACACACGGAAGACCCCAGTCATGATTCCTAACATTAAACCATATAATAATCTTCCTGTTGAAGAAATTGGAGAAGTTGTATAGTCAGTTGCCATAAACCAGGCTCCAATCATTAATCCCCCACCAAATAGGTGTGCACCCAAGAAATTAACATCAAAGCCTTTACCACCAAAAATAGCCATAAAAGCTAGGAATGATAACAGGTAGGCAACTGGTATTCTCCAATTAATCACCTTTCTAATTAGTAGGTATACCCCACCTATTAATAATGCAAAGGCACTAGTCTCTCCAATGGTTCCCCCTGTATTACCTAAAAACATATTAAGTATATCTACACTGCCCCCTGCTTTTAAGGAAGTAAGTGGAGTAGCTCCTGTTATACCATCAACAGCAAGAGCACCATGAGCTATGTAGTCAGTAATGGCCGGACTACTAATACCTAGGTTTGGTACTGTGAAATCAGCCATAATCTTTCCGAAACTAATTACTAAGAATACTCTTCCTCCAAGAGCTGGGTTCATAAAGTTTTGACCAATACCACCAAATAACATCTTTACAACTAGTATTGCAAAAATACTACCAACTGCTCCCATCCATAAAGGAGCCCCTACTGGCATATTAAGTCCTAAAAGTAATCCTGTTACTACTGCAGATAAGTCTCCTGTAGTAAGAGGCAATTTCATCCCTTTTTGATATAGATACTCTGTTAGTATACAAGCAACAATACAAGTTAGGATCATCAAGAGAGCTTTTAATCCAAAGTTGTATATTCCAAATACACTAGCTGGTATTAAGGCAATTATAACATCTCTCATTATAGAAGTTGTAGATTCATAATCAAACGTATGTGGAGATGCTGATACGTTATACAAGTCTTTCAATGTTTTACACCTCTTTCTTTATCTATTAACTGACTTATATCTTTGTATACTTCTTTTTGTTTCTCTAAATGATTGTGTAAGTCTTATTTTTGCTGGGCATATATAGGAACAGCAACCACATTCAATACACTCTAAACCGTCAATCTTTTTAAAGCCCTCTTCATCGAAACGACTAGAGTACTTATACATTTGTTGTGGTACTAGGTTAGCTGGGCATACATCAACACATCTTCCACAATGAATGCATGATGTTTGCTCCCAATAAGCATTCTCATCAGTTGTAAGACAAAGTAAACCAGAAGTGTACTTGCTAACAGGTACGTCAAGATTATATATAGCATATCCCATCATAGGACCTCCACATATTATCTTTTCAGGCTCTGTTACAAATCCGCCAGCTGCATCTATAACTTCTTGCATACTTGTACCATTCAAAACTCTAAAGTTTTGAGGTTCACTAATAGCATCACCTGTTACAGTTGTTACTCTTGTTAAGAGTGGAGTACTTTCTGCAACCGCCATATATATAGCAACAACTGTAGATACATTGTTAACCAAACAACCTATATCTGCTGGTAATAAACTTGAATTCATTTTACGACCAGTTGTAGAATAAATAACTTGTCTTTCTCCTCCTTGCGGATACTTAGTCTCTAATGCATGAACCTTTATGTTTGATTCACTCTCAGTCAGCTTTCTTAATAACTTAATTGCTTCTGGCTTATTATCCTCGATCGCAATTATTCCTTTTGCATTTGGAAATAAACTAAGGATAATCTTAAGTCCACCAATAACTTTTTCGGCTTCCTCTATTATTAACCTGTAATCGTTTGTTAAATATGGCTCACATTCTGTAGCATTAACAATAAAGTAATCAATTTTATTATCGTCCTTTGGAGTAAGTTTTATATGGGTTGGGAAAGATGCTCCGCCTAAACCTACAATACCAGATTCTTTAATTATGTTACGAATCTCATCTTTTGTAAGCTTTGAGGGATCTCTTTTTTCTCCAAATCCTTCTACAGTTTTGTACTCATTATCATTCTCAATAACAACTGATAAAACCTCAAATCCTGAAGCTGTTAACCTTGGTTCAACCGCTTTTACTGTACCAGATACTGAGCTTATTACGTTAGCAGAAATAACCCCATCAGCCTGTCCTATCTTTTGCCCTTTAAGAATGTAGTCACCTTTTGAAACAATTGGTGTAGCTGGTTTACCTAAGTGCTGCATTAGTGGAAAAACTAATTCACCCTTAGGCAAAAGGTCTTTAATGGGCTTGTCCATTGATAACTCCTTACCATCATATGGGTGAACCCCTCCCTTATAGGTTGCTGCCATCTTTTTCATTCCTTCCTCAAATAAAATTTTCTTTGTATTTTAACAATATGATAACATAAATATAATGAATTGACACTAAGTTTTATGTCAATTCATTATATTGGAAATAGCTTTTTTCTTGTAAATATCATCAAGCTAATACTCTTTTTACTTAAACTTATTTATGCAATCACTATATGTATTATAATTGCACAAAGTTAATGTGTCAACTGTTCTTCTTTGTTAAAAATAAATACTAACATGGTTGTTTCCAACTTGGAAATAAGGGTAAATTTGCATATACAATAGTCGCTCACTGTCTATTTTTCTTATCCTTTAGATACTTTTCTCTAGTGGCCAATCCCCCTCTTATATGTCTTTCTTTTTTGTTAATGTCTAGGACCTTTCTAACTTCCTTTGCTAATGATGGACTCAACAGTTCTAACCGTTCTGTAACATCTTTATGTATAGTTGTTCCTTAAAGGAATGTATCTTTCCTATCCATCTTATCTAGCTTAATTAAGTAAACATTCACCTTGCCGCTATCATTAACTACTATTTTTTCAATAATTCTTCTGATTTCATAATTACTAAATTCATAATTTCTAATTAACTTATCTACTTGTCCAAACACATCTGCTGCAAGCCTTTCTATAACTTTTACTTGACTTAGATCTTCCCTAGTTATTTCTAGTTCCTTGTTTAAGTACTCAATTTCTTCCTGTATATCACTTATATAACTACGCAGTTCTGACATACTAATAATATCCTCACGATATAACCTTATATATTTCTTTCTCAACTTTTCTAGTTTAGACAACTCTCTTTTGCACTCTTTTTCGCATTGAAAGTTATAACTCTTATCCCTGTACCTTTTACAAAACTCAGATATCATATATGTATAGTACTTGGATTTCTTGCTAAGAATGCTAATTAAGTAGTCATTAATTATGTCTATTAACTGTTTTTCATCTAAGACAGTCTTATTAGAACAAGAGTCAGCCCCATTAGTATTACGACCGTAACACACCCACCTAATATAGGTGTTTTTATATGTCCTCACTATTCTTTTATAGTGATAGCCACAACCATCACACCATATCATTTTACTAAAGATATGCTTATTAGAAATTCTCTTACTAGTTTGCTTGTATACAGTCTTTCTATTATTTATTATCACACTTGCTTCTTCAAATGTTGCCTCAGAGATTATTTGAAGTTCTGGTCTGGTAACAACAATCCAGTCCTCTTTTTCATTCTTAACCCTTTTACCTGAGAGAAAGTCAACAACTTCTTCTTTACCATTAATAACCTTCCCTGTATATAATTCGTTCGTCAAAACCCTCATAATTCCTGTTTGAGTCCATTTACAACCTCTTTTCGTTCTTATTTCCTTTTGGTTTAGTAGCCTTGCTATACTTGCAGCCCCCATCAAGTCTTTAGTATATAGGTCAAATATCATTCTAACCACGCTAGCCTCTTCTTGGTTAATATTTAGGGAAAAATAATTACCATTTAGCTTATCATATCCATAACAGATATTAGGCACCCTTCCCTTTTTAGCATTTATCCTCTTCCCAAACTTTATTCTCTTAGATATATTTGCACTTTCTTCTTGTGCAATCGCACTTAGAATCGTAAGCATAAACTCAGAACTGTCTGATGAGGTCTGGTCGTAATTTACAAAGACAACCTTAATACCATAAGACTTAAGCTTTCGTATGCTAGTTAAGAAGTCAACCGTATTTCTGGCAAGTCTAGATACATCCTTAATTAAGACTAGTTCAAACTTTCCATCCTTGGCATCTTTAAGAAGTTGTTGGAGCTGCAACCTGTTCTTAATTCTCGTTCCTGATTTACCTTCATCTGCATAGATGTGTACTAAATCATAATTGTTTTTCTTTGCGTACTCTAAGAAGAAACTGCGCTGGCTTTCTAGACTATCTAGTTGCTCTGCCTTATTGGTTGATACCCTACAATAAGCTACTGTTTTCAATCTTCTCCCCATTTATAACAGCTGTTAATATCTCATGGAATTCTTTAGGGTCTTCCTCAAATCTTCTTAATAGCATGTCCACAATAAGGTCACACAAGTATAAGGCAGTCTCTTCCTCCTCGTTCATATCATAAAAACTAACTTCTAGCGACTCCTTCATCTAGCAGCCCCCTTTTTTCATTTTCTACAGTATATGCTTTATTATGTAAAAAATAACCTTCTTCCCTTTACCTACATATACAAAGAATTAGTTGTAAAAATTTATGACCACAAAAAAAATCAGATATTTGCCATATAGCAAACACCTGATTCTATATCATTATACAGCAATATACGTAATGTAATCACTGCCATATTTTGTTATTAATTATTAAAGTACTGCAACTATAACAAAGTTTATAATAAATAATAGTGAAGCTACCCAGATAATTGGATGTACTTCTTTAGACTTTCCTTTTGCTGCCTTTACTATACAGTAAGCAATAAAGCCTGTTGCAATACCATCAGATATACTGTAACAAAAGCCCATTACTATTGCAGAGAAGAAGGCTGGAATCGCATCTTCAAGTACGTCCCAGTTAATCTCTTTAAATGATGATAACATCATAATACCTACAGCTACTAAAGCTGGTGATGTTGCTGCACTAGGAACAATCGCCACTAATGGAGATAGGAATGCACTTAATATAAATAGGGCTGCTACAACTACTGAAGTTAAACCAGTACGTCCACCTGTTGCTATACCTGCTGCACTCTCAACGAATGTTGTAGTGTTAGATGTTCCAAAAATAGCTCCAACTGATGTACCTACAGAGTCTGCAAATAAGGCCTTGTCCATCTTAGACTTAAATCCAGTACTCTCTTGTAATGCTCTTTCATCTGCAGCATCAAAGATACCAGTCTTTCTACCTGTACCGATGAAGGTACCTATTGTATCAAATGTATCCGCTAAGCTAAAAGCAAAAATAGTCATAATTACTAACGGTATTCTAGAAGGATCACTAAATAATGAAAAAAGTCCTTCAGACCCAAGTGCTGCTCCAAAAGTAGTACCAAGCTCAGCTACAGCATCACCAATACCAGTTCCACTACTAAGTGCTGATAAATCAGTTACACGCATAGGTATACCAATTATTGTTGTAGCTATGATACTTAACAAAATAGCACCTTTTACATTTAAAACTAAAAGAACAATCGTTAAAACTATTCCTATAAGAGTTAAAAGTGCTACTGGAGAGTTGAATGTTGCAATAGCAGGTACTCCACTATCAAAGTTAATTAAATTTACGTTTAGTAGACCAATATAAGCAATGAAAACACCTATACCTCCACCAATTGCGTTTTGTAAACTAACTGGAATAGATTGAACAATTAGCTTACGAAGCTTTGTAACAGTAATCAAGACATTTATCATACCACAAATAAATACCATTGCTAATGCTTCTTGCCATGAAAAATTTAATCTTAAAACAACTGTATAGGTGAAAAAAGCATTAAGTCCCATACCTGGAGCAAGGGCATAAGGAACATTCGCAAATAATCCCATAAATAGTGTTCCTACAGCTGATGCAATTATTGTTGCTAGGAATACTGCTCCATGAGGCATTCCTGAGTCTGTAAGAATTTGTGGGTTTACAATAATAATGTATGCCATTGCGAAGAACGTGGTAAAGCCAGCCATGATTTCTGTTGAAATATTAGTATTGTTTTCCTTGAGCTTAAAAAACTTTTCCATAAGTAATCTCCTTTGCTTTATCTCATAAAATTAATGTGTGACTGTAAGAAAAAGCTATAATATGTATGGATTTATTACGTTGCTTAATATGTCTCATAGAACAACTCTAATATATCTTCTAACAGCCAATTTCCTTACGCTATTATTATAATTGATTAAAGCTAATAATCAATGTATTCTTCGCAATTTTCAAAAGTTTTATAAGTGTTATTAACCTGGCTTATAAATACCAGAAAACGTTCCTTTAAGTCCCAACTTTATGTACGGTTGATTTGGAAATGCCAAACTGCTTTGCTGTTTGTCTTACTGTAGCGTTGTTTTCAATTATGTAATTTGCTATTTGAATTGCACGCTCTTCTATGTAGTCTTTCAAAAGGATATCCCCCTATTATATTTGTTTTTATATTGTATGCAAAAAGCAGCAAAAATATATCTTATTTACTATCCTTTATCTCTTCAACATTAATATCCTCGAAAAAACCTTCTGAGTAATAAAAATCATAATCTTTAGTAATGAATATTGCATGGATATTATCTAAACTATTTACCAAATCCATTCCTTGGTCTAGACCAAGGGCGAAACAAGTAGTACTTAAACCATCTCCATCTACAGACTTAGGTGATATTATGGTGACAGAAATCAGCTCATTATCAAAAGGGAAACCCGTATCTGGATTCAATATATGATGATAAGTCTTATTATCTACAACAAAATATCTTTCATAGATACCTGAGGTTACAACTGACTTATCAACTATATCCATGGACGCAACTATCTCATTACGGCTAGCAAAAGGCTTTTGAATTCCAATTTTAAAAGGTTCTTTATTATTTTTTTCTCCTAATGTTAATACATTTCCACCCAAATTAATTATGCCACTCTCAACCCCCTTAGACTCTAGATGTTCTTTTACCATATCAGCAATATATCCTTTTGCAATTGCACCTAGTTCTATTCTTATATCTTCATTTTTAAATGATATAGTGTTCCCCTCTAGAATGACCCCTTCATATCCAACCTTATTAATAGCCTCCTTTATTAGACTCTCATCTGGGAGTTTAGGATTTTCAGATTTAAAATCCCAAAGAGATGTCACTGGCTCAACAGTTATATCAAAAGCCCCATCTGAAATATTAGAATACTCTAAGCCATATTCTATTATACTCCTTAGCTCATCAGATATCTCAAAAGTATTTGGTTTACCACTAACACTTGGTAAGGATCGGTTATTAAGTTTGTGTAGCTCACTAGTTTCTATAGTCCTACTATAAATATTCTCATACTTTTTAATTAATTCTATAGCCTCTTCCAAGACTTTCTCACTTTTATTATCATAAACAGTTATGTTAATTATTGTATCTAGTGCAAAAGCCGATTTTGTAATAGGCTCACTGCTTTCCTGAGTACAAGCTGTAAGCATAATTTGTAATATTAACCCTATTATTACCATTGAATATCTACGAGTTTTAGTCTTGTTTTTATTTGTACAATTTTCTACTTTACATTTAGTCTCTTCCATATTAAAATTAGCATTGCTCCTTCTTATTTTTATAAATTCAAATTAAGTCATGTA
>JAAYRG010000043.1 GCA_012518885.1 Clostridiales bacterium
GCTGCTGCTTCTGCTGCCGCCTTAGCTGCTGCTTCCTCTGCCGCCTTTTGCTCTTCTAATGCTCTAATAATTTCTGCTTCTTTTTCTGCAATAGCTGCCATTTCCTCAGCTTCAGTTACGTTAATGTATTCTGCAACCTTCTGGGAAGTCTCTTTATTTATTAAAAATTGTTCGTAATCTTCTTGTACCTTTTTCTCTAGGCTAGCTCCTTCACTAACTAGAAGTGCTGAAAGTGAAATGTTTTCATATGCCTGTAATTCAACATTTTCCTTAGCATCTAGGTTAGTAACTTCTACACCTGATTGAGAATCATCATTTTGACTAGTTTGTATTATTGCTACTTGTTCTGTTTCTTCTTCCATATTAAAAGCCGGTACTACTTGGGCTTTAGCTACGGTACTTAAACTCATACCATACATAGAATCAGGAGTCAGGATAATTAAGCTTGCTGCTAATACATAAGCAACACTCATAGTTGCATTCTTGTACTTGCCTATCTTAACAGAAAACATAGTGTTAAGGTTATCCTTCATCCTTTTAAGAAACGAGTGTTTTTTTAGCATAAATAATAAACCTCTTTCCTTAAAAAATTATTACCTCTTTGGTAATTAATGTTATTTTTCTTTAGGCATATCAAGAATTATATGCATTTAGAGTTTTAGAGTCAATATGATTTACCTAGATTCGGGAGTTACGACACTATCTACTTCCATTAATTGCTACACACTTTAAAAACTGCCCAACATACTAGTCGATTTTTGTCGTTTTGTTGTAAGTTTATTCTAACATATCCCGCAGTAAATGTTAAGTAATTATTAAATATTTTACACACTTTTTTCATACTTTATTCAAAATTGACTCCAAAAACTTTAAGTAGGCTATATTACTTTATTGCTTTAAATCAAGCATTTGCAAAGATTTGTAAATATATTGTTTGATTTTATAATTACATTTCCTTTAATTCCTTTAATATGTTTGTAATATTTTCTTTAAATGATTCCCATTATATAGGCTAGATATACCTACCCCTACAAGAAAATAAGCTGTGATGAATTCATCACAGCTTATTTTTATACTTTCCATCTATTTTTGAAAAATCCACATATACTTCATTCAAAGCCTTATCATGCCTTTCTTACTTATCAGGACTTTTGGTAAGGCTAATGCTTTGCTTTTGATTTTGGCTTTCCCCTAAGTGGGTCTAGTAGCCAAGCTGACCACAGAATCATAATTCCAGATATAATAAGCTGGACTCCTATACTGATAATAAACCAATTATTAATAACAAAGTCAGGAACAGTCCCAAACTTCCCTATAAACCTTCCTAGTTCATAGCCTGTTCCAACCTGGTCTATTAACATGCTATAACAAGTAACTCCTGGGTTAATAAGAAGTAGTAAGGCCCAATTACCAATATCAATATGATAGTAAATCTCTTCATCTACCACTTGATTAATAAGGTTAAGTTCCTTTACTACCATAAGTGCCCATAAAACCATAAAGGTACCAACAACTAACACTAATATAGCTCCATAGGAGGATACAGTAGCAGGTGTGGTCCTTTTATAAAGGGTAGAAAAGAATATTCCTATACTTCCTATGAACACCGCTGTTACAATTATTAGGACCAAAAACTCAGCAAAGTCTAACATGGTTATTCCACCAATCGAGAATACCAAGGCTAGTATTGGCAGACTTGATATTGCAAGCAAAATCATTACACTTATTGAGGATGCTAACTTGCCAATAATAATCTGCCTTGGACTTAAGCTTGTTGTAAGAAGGATGTCTAGGGTTTGCTTTTCTCTTTCTCCAGATATAGTAGGGGAGGTAAGGCCTGGCACAGTAAATAAAACCAGACCAAACTCAACAGCAACGATAACTAGATAGAGACTTAAGATTTCTGAATAATCTATCCTTCCTGTATACCTGCTGCCAGCGTCAAAAGTAAGATAGAAGAAGAACAGGCCAAAAAGAGCTAAAAAACCATTATATAATAGTAGGATTATAGCTGCCTTTTTAGTTCTTACTCCTATTTTGATTTCTTTTAAATAAATTGGATTTATTCTCTTCATAATATCATCCTTTAACTTAGGGTTTAGGCTTCCCCATTTATATCCCATTCATTTTCTTCAATATCAACCTTTTGGGTTAGATTCATAAACAGGGACTCTAAGTTCCCTACCTGTCTTGAAAAGGAAGCAACCCTTACTCCGCCACTAACTAGGTCTGCAAGTAGGCCTGTAGCTTTTTCATCATTTCCATTAAAAAGAACCGTTATTTCATTTCCTTTAATAGTTATACTTTGAACTAAGTAATTACTTTTAAGGACCTTAATTGCAGGTGCCGACTCTCCAAGTATCTTAATATGGATGGGGGCAAATGCTCCCTTGGCCATAAGGATTTCGTCAACAGTACCTGATACGACCATTCTTCCACTTTCAATAATTCCTAGGTTGGTACACATTTCTGCTATTTCTGGAAGTATGTGAGAGCTAATTAGTATGGTCTTTCCCCTATCTTTTATTTCTTTTAGGATATTCTTCATTTCATAACGGGCTCTTGGGTCTAGTCCTGATGCAGGTTCGTCTAGGATAAGAAACTTTGGGTCATGGATAAGAGTCCTTGCTAGGCACAAACGCTGTTTCATACCCCTAGATAGGCTATCTACATAGCTATCAGACTTATCTAAAAGGTCAACTAGGTCAAGGAGTTCCATGCTAATTTTCTTAGCCTTTGCCCCATCTATACCATAAATAGAGGCATAAAAGGTCATATATTCCTTAACCTTTAAGTTGTCATAAACCCCAAAGAAGTCTGGCATATAACCTATTTTACGCTTTAGGGCCTCTGGTTCCCTAAGAGCATCAACCCCATCTAGGATTACACTACCAAAGTCAGCGTTAAGTAGGCCAGAAATTATCTTCATTGTAGTTGTCTTCCCTGACCCATTAGGTCCTACAAAGCCGAAAAATTCACCATCTTTAATTTCTAGGTTTAAACCATCTAAGGCCTTAACCTTACCAAAGCTCTTTTTTAAGTCTTGAATTTTAAGCATTACTCTCCATCCTTCCAATATGATATTTTAGGAAGTACCATAGTTGAATCCGTTTGGATATAATTCGGCTCATATCTAAGGGTTAGAACGTTATCTACTGTTAAGTAATCTCTTAACTTGTCACTAGTTATTAATGTTGTATCCTTATTATTTGTAGTACTTACAGTTAAAACATGGTCGAATTGGCCATTTCTTCGGTTATATGCGTATATACTACCTGTAAATGGTGCGTTGTATTTGCTAAGTGGGTCCTGGTTTGACAAGGCATAATAATTTATAGAAATAATTTTGTCATCTTTAGGTAAGTAGTATTCCATTATAGTCTCTTCTTCAGTGATGTCAGCTGAGTAATAGCTAAATGTATAATAGCCACCCTTCATACCAAAGTAATTGGCATTTTCGTTACGTATCATTGATGAAATACTAGGTACAAAAACACTTCCTTCTTTACTATAATCTACTCTTGCCTCTGCCAATATAACATTGGTCCCATATATATCAAACTCATCTGCCATTTGCTTTATTAGGGAGTCTGTATCCATGTTATCTACAAAACCTACAATACAGTTCTCATCAGGAAATGTAGTTATATGCTTATCTATTAGGTATAACAATATTTCTTTTTTCCTATTTATATCTCCTGTTCCGTCCCTCTTTATATCAAGTAAGCTTTCATCACCTAGTAGGCCTATTTCTGCTTGTTCCATAGCTCCAACATTATTTATACCAGCAATTTCTTGCTTTGCATAATACTCACCGTATGAGCTACTACTTCGAGCAATTTGGTCAACTATTTCGCTATTATAGATGTCAGTTAGGTCATGGATATTAAACTTATCTAAATGAGACACTTCCACTGTCTGACCACTATAGATGGTTCCTAAGTTTATTATTAGGCCATCTCCAATATAAACTGTATTTCTTAATGTGTAGGCACTTTTGTTAGTAATTGTTCCCTCTATCCTGTCCCCTGTATAGCTTATATCAGACTCTACAGGACTGTTTCCTGCATATTCATTACTAACTTCAAAAAACACAGGACTAAAGGCAGGATTATTATTTATTTCTAAGGTAGTCTTTTCTCGTCCATAGTTAATAGCTGCAGTATATTTATTAGGATCAATTTCAACTTGATGGAGATTCATTTGTGGGAATTCATGTCCATCTCCTATTAGGTTAATATTCTTATTAGGTGATGAAAGTTCTACCCTGTACTTGTCATTGTAAGGAGCTGTTAGGCTAAAGTAAAGCTCGTCTTCTACTTGCCTATCCCTGAACTTGCTAATTCTTACATAACCTACAAATGGTTCCTCAACCCTGGTCTTACTTCCTACAATAAAGATTACAAGGGTAAATACCAGTGCCATTACTGGGACAACAATCCATGTAAGGCTATGCTTATCAAGCTTGTTTAAGATTAAGTAGCAAATAGGTCCTATAAGTAAGATGTAAACCACAAGGATAGCAAGATAAGGGTTTACCCTTGGTATGTTTTGGGTATCTGTATAAGACATGCTACTAGTTATAGAATAGGGGATACTACTACCATCTTGCTCATTAGATATCTGTATCTGCTTATTCTCACTTAGGTTGTTTACTATGGAACTTGTGATTATGGCTCCAAAGGTAGCATTTGCCCCTTCTAACTCACCATTTATTGATAGGTCGAAGGTATAGAGGATGATATTACCCTTACCTAGTTCCTTTTTCTGATAAATAGCGTATAATTTTCCACTATCATGGTCTATAAGCTTAGTGGAAATCTTCTTAATCTTTTGTGTAGTATGGTTCTCTTCTTCAATAAAGGAAACACTTGCAAGCATTTTCGAAATATTTGGGTTAGTGTAATCATCTATATAAGACGAAGGCCATTCATCACTTGAAATTGGCTCTAGGTTTATTGTCGGATTATTATATGAACTAAGTTGCTTGTTACGGTTAACTATTTGCTCTCTAAGAATACTTCTTTCTTCTTCAAAACGAAGTATTCTTGACTTTAATTCCTCAAAATAACGTTCATCAAGATGGCTAGTTACAGGAACATCAAAGAATTCATTACCTATACTAATAGCAAACTCATCAGCAAGGGCAGGAATAACCTTATCAGCCTTAAAACCACTTCCTAAAACAAGAGATCCACCATCTTGAACCCATTGCTTTATAACCCTTATCTGATTCTTGTTTAAGAGGCTAGTATCAAAATCATTGATTATTAAGATATCAAACATATCTAAATAGGCCAGTTCCTCTGGGAATGTTTCTCTATTAAATAAAAATGATTTTATTTCAAGGTTATCTACATACCTTAGTGAATAAGGACTATCACTAAGTACTCCTGCAAATAAAATCTTTTCGTAATTACCTAATTTTATTGAATTTAAATTTTCTAAAATGATGTTACCGTTATTATCTACTAACTTTACTTCAACCTGACCAAAACCACCACTTAGGGGGATTACCATGGAAACATCAGTCTCTTCTCCTTCCTTAAGGAGTATCTCTTTTCGGTATACCTTGCCATTCTCTACAAGGGGGATTGATACTTCAAGCCAACCATGAAAGTCTGTGCTACCATTCTTAATATTGGCAAAGATGGGGAACTGCCTACCATACTTACCGTAGAAATTATATCCACAGGAGTAGGTCATGGTGATGTCTGGAATTGAATTACTGCTTATTGTTATTGTTTCAGTATTAGTAGCAAAGACCTTTAGTGGTTTTACTATGAATGCTATGCTAATTAATAATAAAAGCAGTATAAGTAGCCTATATCCTTTTCTCATCACCTTCACCCTCCTTTGCCTTTAGTCTTACTTCAAATACTGTACCATCAAAGTCGCTTCTTGCACTAATGGTTCCACCATGTAATTCAATTATTTCCTTAGCTATAGATAGGCCTAGGCCAGTTCCTCCAGTTTCGTATGACCTAGAACCCTCTACCCTATAGAATCGTTCAAATAAATGGGGTATGGACTCTTCTGGAATTAACTGTCCGTAGTTAACAACCTGTAGAACTGCTAGGTCTCCTTCTTTTTTCAAATAAACATTTACCATTTTGCCATCTTTTCCGTATTTTATGGCATTTGATATCAAGTTACTAATGGCCCTTGCTAGAAGCTCTCCGTCTGCTTCTATATATATATGGTTTCCTTCAATCTTTACTACATATTCAAGTTCATTTTCACGAAAGCTAGGATAGAATTCGTCTACCAATTGGTTTACGAACTGGGCCATATTAATCACAGTCTTGTGAATATTAATTTCTCCAAGGGTTACTCTTGTATAGTCAAACAAGTCTTCTATTAAGTGTTCCAAGTTCTTAGTCTTGTTATAGACCACCCCCATGTAGTGGTTTCTTGTTTCTTCAGAAAGGGATGTATTATTGGCCAACAAGTCCAAGTACCCTGTTATGGAAGTTAGGGGTGTTCTAAGGTCGTGGGCCAAACTAGTAATAATGGCATTTTTATTCTTCTCATTCTTCTCGTTTTCTGCTATGGTCTGCTCAAGCTTAAAAGCCATCTTATTTAAACCTAGGGTAATAAGCCCAAGCTCATTGACACTTTCAATTGGAATCCGGTGCTTAAAATTCCCTGTTGATATCTCCTGTATCCCATTGGAAATATTATAAAGTTGTTTTGTAAACTTTCTAGTTAGGGTAAGAAAGTAGAAAATAAATAAAGTAATTCCAATGATAATTGATAAAACAACTACAGCAATAAATATCTCCCTGTTTAGATGGATTGAAATATTAATGTCCTCTCTAATTCGGTAATCATCCAGACCATTACTGAATATATTATTACTTGACCCGTAGTTGAAGTTTGTATTATTTAAACTCTCATTTCTAATTGAGCTATTAAAATCTTCTAAATAAATAGGATTAACTAGTTTTATTATAAAATAGATGACACTAAATAATATACTTTCTGAAAGTAGTGTAAGCACAAGACTTAGAAGGCTATACAATACTATTTCAATTCGAAAGCTACTTACTAATTTTCCTTTCAATCTTTCTCCAACTTTCTTCTTAAGTTTAGACTATATTCCCTTTTCAACTTTATAGCCTACGCCCCATACTGTTTTTATAATTTTGGCGTCTCTTGGGTCCATTTCTATCTTTTCACGTAATCTTCTAATATGAACCATTACAGTATTATTAGCATCAAACATTTTTTCATTCCATACTGTTTCAAAGATTTCCTCAGTACTAAAAACCTTCCCTGGGTTTGAAGCTAACAAAAATAAAATATTAAATTCTATAGGGGTTAGTTTTACTTCCTTACCATAAGCAATAACCCTATGGTCATCCTTGTTCATAATAAGGTTGTTAAGTACAACATTCCTACTCTTATCAGAGTTATTATTATCAATATTAAGGGTAGTAAATCTCCTAAGCTGAGACTTAACCCTAGCTATTAGTTCATCAGGATTAAACGGTTTTGTTATATAGTCATCAGCACCTGCACTAAGACCTTCAATCTTTTCTGTGTCTTTTATTTTGGCACTTAACATTATTATTGGAATATTGCTTATTTTACGAATAGTCTTACACATTGATATGCCGTCAACTTCAGGCATCATAATATCAAGTACAACTAGTTGGATATCTTGGTTGGCTAATATATCAAACCCTTCCTTGGCACTATTTGCAGTGAAAACTTCGTATCCACTACTCGTCAGGTGTATGTCAACTAATTCTGCTATATCTTTATCATCATCTACCACTAAAATCTGTTGCTTTCCCATGTTGTTACCTCCTAATTTACTTGTATATACGGTATATTATATCCTAATTTTATACTAGCATAAATGGGTAGATAAGTCTTTAATTTTTTCTTAATCTAAGAAGGTGCTGGGACGGGAAGACACCAGGGACGGAGTTCTTCTTGTGGGCTAGGGTATGGGTGCTTATCTTTTTTTATTCGTCGCGGTTACGCTAAAATAAAAAAATTAAGCACCCATACCCTAGCCCACAAGACAAGAACTCCGTCCCCGGTGTCTTCCCGTCCCTGGTGTCTTCTTATATATATGTAAAGGGTTCTTTAGAGTCTACGAAATGGACTTCGATTCCAGGAACAATATCTTCCATCCACTTTCCTAGGTGCTTCATACCTGGTTCTTCAGTTCTTTCATGCCCAAGAACTAACATCCCCTTGTTGAATCCAAGTGCTGAAGCGTCTCTAACATATGCAGTCGTTGTCCATTCAGTTATTTCTCCACATATTAGTAAATCCAGATTGTTTTGGTGCATTATCTCCATTGGCATTTCTTCTCTACCAAATCCAAGACTTCCACCACCTACAAGAACACTTACTCTCTTAACCTTCATGTCTGGATTACCTACGATTTGAATAACATCCATGGATAGCTTTTCTTTGAAAAATTCACATAGGTCTTTCAAATTAGTTTCAGGTAGTTCATAGCATACCCCAAAGTGTTTCATGGAATCAGGATTTGCTATTCTGTAATTAGCCCAACCAAGTTCTTCGTCGAAACCTCTATAGATTCCGTCTTCCTTATCCATATGCATATGGTCATGGAATCTCCATATTGCAATATTGTGTTGGTCTATTAATTCTTTTTTCTTATGGTAAACAGGGTCATCTTCAAGCCAATCTACTGAGTCTCTACCAGTAAACCATGTTGGTTCGTGAGTAATAATTAGGTTTGCCCCTATATCAATTGCTTGTCTTATAACATCAACAGTCGCCATAAATGTGCTAACTATTTTTGTTACCTCCATATCATAACTTCCTGATATTAGGATGTCACAAGTTTTATCTTGGGGTAAGGGTTCTACACCTGTTTTCTTAATTATAGCATCAATAACTTCTCTAACAGTCATTTAACTATGCCTCCTCCATCATCCATTCAATAGGTACTGCTGCTGCCATTCTTCTACCACCCTCTGCATTAGGATGTATTCCATCACCAAGGTGAGTACTATCATCCATTATGTCGTGACAGCTTTCGTCTCTTACAGCTAAATCAAAATCAACTATTCCATCAGATAGGTTTTGCTCCCTAATCCACTTATTTACCTCTTGTCTTAGGGATTCTACAGAGTCAAACCACTCTAAGACTTCCTTTTTAAAAGGTAAAACAGTTCCTAGTAATATCCTGCTTCCCTTACTATGGGCAGTATCTATTAATTGTGTAATACCCTTTATATAGTCTTCCTTAGTTACTATCTCATCGTAACGCTTAAAGAAGTAAGGGTGGGTAAAATCATTTATACCTATTAATACTACTACATATTCAGGCTGATCATTTTGATATACATCATGCTCAAACCTTTCTATACCTGGTCTTCCAAATATTGTACCTCCACTTGGAATCTCTGGCATAGGTGTATAATCATGGAGTAACCTATTGCCTCCTAGGCCTCTATTAATAATAGTAACCTTACCTGGGTATTTATCTTTAACTATTCTAGTCAGACCATCACTATAATATGACATATGGGTTATGGAGTCCCCAAATAAAGCTATAGTCTTAGTAGTGCTATCTGCTAATACTTCTATACTACTTATACCAAAGATATGGTTAGCAATATTTTCATCATACTGTAAAACCTTATATACATCGTAATTGCTAGTTTCTTCGAATTCCTGTTTTTCTGTGTAATTTCCACCTAGGCCATAGCTTGTATTCCAACTTTTAGCTGACCAAGTAGAGCATACAGAATATATATTAGTTTCATCTTTAACATAGATAGATAGGACTATATCCTCGGAAGGATCTAGAGATATTTCAATCTCATCACTATAGAATTCTTGTCCTGGTTCTATTTTAATAACTTCCTCACCCTTATAGGTTACTGGCTTAAAGCCTTCTATAACTGATGTGTTTACCTTTCTCTTTCCAACAGTTACATTATCTAATATAAGAGTTTCCTGTGAATAAAGATTAGAAAACTTAATCCTAAGTCTTTCTCCATTCAGGTTATTGGTAAAATATCCTCTTACAGTTGTGTTCTTAATTGTTGCTATACAAGTATTATGATTAACCGGCAAGTAACTCCATGCTGTTTTCCAATCCATTTGTTCACCTTCCTATACAATTCTAGAACATTTAAATTAATTTAGCCTATATACTGTAATTAGCACTTGGCCTTCTTCCTGACCAGCTTCTAAAGCTCCTACATATACACCGTAATTTAGCCAAGCATATTTTCCTTTTAAATCTGCCTTAAAACGAGGGCTTGTTTTAATTTTGGAATCATCGCCGCCTCTAATAAAGCCTTCATTTTGCACATCTATATACTCACCATCAGATGTTTTAATTAAGTATTTTGCAAACACATGAGCCAGGTTAAGGTTTGAATCTATGGTAGTATTCCAGTCTGCACCGCCAGGAACTACCTCCCCACATATCTTACCCTCAACCTTCCCACCTACTATAGGAATAACTCGTAGGTAGCCCCTACCTACATCTTTAACTTCCATGTTATCAGCACATTGAACGTGAAGAGTCATAATGTGCTCTGCTTCTAAATACATAATATCCTCCATATATTCTCAAACTTAAGTTTAAGCTAAAAGAATTATTCTTTTACAGCCCCTACTATTACACCCTTGATAAAATACTTTTGAATAAAAGGATATATAATAACAATTGGTAAAATTCCAATTACCGCCATAGCCATTCTTACAGAACTTCCTGGCAGATTCATATTTCCTAAACCTAGGAAATTAGATGAGCCTGATTTCAAGAACTGAACATTGTTCATGATTTTAATTAAAAGATTTTGTATACCAAAATATTCTGATTTTGTTATGTAATACAAGCCATTTAACCAATCGTTCCAGTAAATTAGTGCAGTAAACAAGCTAATAGTTGCTACTACAGGTATAGATAAAGGAACAATGATTTTATAGAAAATTGTGATTTCAGAAGCCCCATCAATTTGTGCCGATTCTATAATAGCTTCATGTATATTGTTTGAATAATAGTTTCTAACTAAAAATACATTAAATGCTGTAACAAGGTAATTAGGCAATATAAGTGCCCAAATAGTATTCTTGATACCAAATATATTAGACCACATCATATAACTAGATACAATACCACCATTGAATAACATAGTGAAAAATACAAAGAATGACAATGCATTCCTATATTTGAAACCTTTTCTTGACATTGGATAAGCCAACATGGTAGTAAATAGTACACTTGCTATGGTACCAACTCCAGTTACAAGAATTGTGATTCCATAAGCCCTAAGTATCAACTTACCTTGATTAATTAAATAGTAATAAGCATCAAAACTCCATGCTTCGGGTAAGAAAGAATAACCATTAGCAATTAAAGCCTTTTCTTGTGTAAATGAAGCTATAACTATTAAGACAATTGGAAGTAGGGTTATTGCTGTTAAGATTGTAAGTACAACCGTAGCAAAGACTTTAAACCTTTTTTCGTCTGTCAACTTAAACATAAACTCCTCCTAAAACAAAGCATTATCGTTGTCAACCTTTCTAACAACTGCATTGGCAGTAACAACTAAAATAAACCCTACTACCGACTGATAAAGTGCTGCAGCTGCTGACATACCCACATCCTGTAATTCCATTAAACCATGATATACATATGTATCAATAGTCTGTGTTGTCTTATATAAAGCTCCAGAGTTCATAGGAACTTGATAGAAAAGACCAAAGTCTGAGTAGAATATTCTTCCTATAGCCATTAAGGTCAGTATTACAACTGTAGGTTTTAACATCGGTATGGTTATGTATTTTATTTGCTTAAGCTTACTAGCTCCATCTATTCTTGCTGCTTCAAAAATACTCTTGTCTATTCCAGATATACTTGCCATATATATAATACTGCTATAACCAACGTTCTTCCATAAGTACACAAAGGTTAGAATAAAGGGCCAATACTGAGGAGATGTATACCAAGCTACCTCTTTCCCTCCTAAAGACTTAATAACAGTATTATTAATAAAACCAGTATCTGAATTTAAAAATGCAAAAGCAATAAATCCAATTACAACCCAAGATAATAAGTTAGGTAATAATAAAGATGATTGAAAAATCTTTACTCTGAACTTATTGCCAAGTTCACACATAAGTATAGCTACTATAATAGCACAAATTGTACCAAGCACTATAAATGCTAGATTGTATAATAGGGTATTCCTAACTATTAAAAGAGCATCTTGACGGAACAGATATTTAAAGTTATTTAAACCATTCCAGTCGCTCCCAAATATTCCCTTGATATAACTATAATCCTTAAAAGCCAAAAAAACACCAAACATAGGAATATAATTATTAATGAAAATATAAATAATACCAGGTAGTGCTATTAAAAGAAGGGGACCATTTTTGGTAAGTCCCCTGTTTTTCTTCATTTTGTTTTTATCCATAACTAACTCCATCTTACTTATTTTTTAGCCATTCATCTAATTGCTCTTGTTTAGCTGCAATAATTTCATCTAAACCAGCTTCAGATAATTTTGCTCTAAACTCTGGAATCATAACCTCTGGATCTACGCTACCACATAATAAGCCTGGTAGATATTGATTTATAACGTTAACTACTGCTGTATATTCTGTCTTAACTCCACTTGAATCAAAGGTGAATCCCATAGCAGGAGATTTTTTAGCTAATTGGTTTTGTTCTTCTTCCCAAACTAAGGATTCCTTAGAGGTTCCTTCCATTGGATGCATTAAGAAGAAGTTTCCTAATGTACCGCAGCTAAGTTGAGCTGTATAAGGTACGGATGCTGCATCTTGCCCTTCAGGATAAGACATAAATCCATCTTCGCTTAATACATAGTCTCTACCTTCTAGACCATAGATGATTAGGTTAATAACATCAGGATCTGTGAAAGTTAGATTTAAGAACTTAAGTGCAGCTTCAGGTACTTTAGATGTTGAAGATACCATCCAAGTTAATGCATTAATTGATGTTGTATCTAGGTAAGCTTCACCTATTTGTACTGCTCCTAAAGGTATACCACCAACTTGTGCTGATATAGATGCTGCAGTATCTTCTGGTGGATAACTATATGAAGCAACATAACAGAAACTGTTTTCTGCTGACATTAGTTCAGTTGATGTACTTGTTGTTGTAGCGGCATCTTGTAAGATAAGCCCTTCTTCATACCATGTTCTTGCTAACTTAGCAATTTCAGCAAATTCATCTGTACCATAGTAATCAACTACAGTCATATCATTACCCATTAGAACTCCCTTAGGACTAAAGTAGTCGTCTGTTAGGTAATCCACTTCTGGAATTGTCATATTAACACCTGATGTTCCAGTTTGAACAGGAACTAGAGGAGTCATATCTGGATAAGCTTCTTTAACTTTTCTAAGTACATCTGTAAGGTCAAATATTGTTTTTACTTGACTCATATCAATATTTAATTCATCTGCTATCTCTTGTTTGTAAACTACCATAGGTGTTAGAGCATAAGGTTTATATGTAGGAATACCAAAAAGTCTTCCATCCTTCTTTGTTGCATTTAAGAAATCATCACCTAGTAGTTCAATAGTTTCTTTTGCATATGTATCAACTAAGTCTGTTAAATCATACGCCATATCACTTGAGACACTATTATTGAAATCACCTAAAGATTGGAAAACATCAATTTGGTCTCCACCCTGTAAAGCTAAACTTACTGTTGAAGAATAATCAAAAATAGCGATAGGTAATAGTTCTACCTCTACATTAATCTTTTCTCTAGTAATCTTATTTATTTCTTCATTGATTGTTTCTAAAACATCAGAACTAGGAATGTTGTTAAATGTAGCATAGGCATATACTACCTTATCATAAGCTTCCTTCTTGTCGTCTTTAGAAGAAGTATCTCCATTACTTCCCCCATCTGAATCCTTTCCTCCACAAGCAACTAATCCAATTACCATAATTGTTGATAACAAAAATACTAAAAGCTTTTTAAAATTTTTCATATTTTCTACCTCCTTGTTAGTACAAATATACCATTTTATATATAAAATTACTTTCAAAACTAAGACTAGTTCTTTTAATTATAGGATATTTTATTTCATAAATTGTATACTTTTACTTATTTCTATTTTATAATATAATAGTTTTAAGAGGAGTGAGTAAATGGTTAAAAAGAAATCTTTTATTAATGAAATATTAGTATTCTTAGTAGTATTAGTTGGCCTACTGATGGCTGTATTCGGTATATTTTTAGTATCCTCATTCAAGATACTTGAAAAAGAAATATTTGATTCATCTAAATCCTTTCTTGAGATTTATAGTAATGAAACAAGTAATAAAATAAGCGATATGGACGGTATGCTTAAGAATATTACCTCTAGAAATACTGAATTATTTAAAATTAAAAATCAAAATAGTGACGAGCGAGTCCTTGCCTCTATATCCCTATCAAACTACATGCGTGATATAATGCTTGATAGGGAAACAGCAGACCTGCTCGTTATATATGATAAGAACTACCATGTAGGTATAGATGCTATAAAAGTTGGTCTAAATTTTAACTCCAAAAATGTCTTAAAGGAATTTACCAGCAAGGCAATTGAAGATGACAATATTCATAGTTTTCAGTGGAACTTCCTAGAAGTTAATGATGAGACCTTTCTTTACAAAATGTTGCTTACTGATAATAGGGCTATTGCAATATACATTAAAACTAATAATATTTTGGACAGGCTCCTATCCAAAGAGACTGGTAATAGGACTATTTTTTTGTCTAATAATTCAGGAGAAATAGGAGCTATATGGGGACTTGATACTGATGACATTAATGTAGGTCAAAATATTGATGATATCAACTTACAAGACTATTATCATTCACAGAAAGAAATAGTTAAAGACCAACTATATATTAATTGTTTCACTAGAAAAAGTAGTGTCTTGCTACAAACTAATACAGGCATGATTATAGTTGGCGTATCCGTATTTATCACTATAGTCTTCTTGTTCTTTGTTTTAAAATACACAAGAGAGCAAATTACTAAGCCTATGCAAAATATAGTTTCAGATATCGAAAGAATTAAAAACGGTGAATATAGTAATCGCATTAATGGAAGTTTTAGAACGAGTGAATTTCAGATGTTACAAGAAGCTACTAACCAGATGGTTGATGAAATAGTTGGTCTCAAAATACAAGCCTATGAGAAACGCATAGAATTACAAGATATGGAGCTAAGAAGTATTAAACTTCAAATCAAGCCTCATTTCTTCTTAAATGCCCTGACAACAATATCTAGCTTAAGTAGGCAGATGAAGTTTAATGAAATAAATAATTATATAACTTCACTATCCAAGAACATTAGATATATGTTTCGCGCAGGCTTTCATACTGTATCTGTTAAGGAAGAAGTAAATCATGTCCAAAATTACTTTGAGATGCAAGAACTCAAGTATCCAGGATGTGTTTTTTATTTGATAGACCTCCCTACAGAACTTGAGAATTGGCAAATACCACAGATGCTTATACATACCTTTATTGAGAACGAATTTAAATATGCTATTTCAATGGATAAGGTCCTAACAATCCTTATTAAGTTTAGTTTACAAACTTACCAAAACGAAGAAATGCTTTTAATAGAAATTGAGGATGATGGCAAGGGCTATCCCCAAGAAGTCCTTGATTATATGAGTGGAAAGACCAGAAAAGTTAGCACCAAGGGTAATAGGGTTGGTTTATGGAGTATCAAAAGAATGATTGAAATAATGTATGAAAGAAATGATTTGGTAATCTTAGAAAACATTGACCCCTTTGGATGTTTAAACAAAATATATATTCCAAAAACACCTAAACACGAGATAATAAAATAACAGACATTAGAATGGATTGATAAAAATGATAAATGTTCTAATTGTAGATGATGATATAGCAACAGTCGAGGTTATAAGAGATTCACTAGATTGGACTAAACTAGGAATCGACCAAGTACATACTGCTTATAATGTTTCTTCTGCAAAGAAAATTTTAAAAGACAATACAATTGATATTATTATTAGTGATATAGAAA
>JAAYRG010000255.1 GCA_012518885.1 Clostridiales bacterium
ACCTTCCCTGTACTTGACCGTCTCGGAAGGTTTTTATTAACGTCTGGTCAACCACTCTGTGGCGATTGCCTTTTATATTTATATTATAGCATAATTTTAATATCAATCAAACAATTATTGTGTGTTTTTACAAAACACTGTCTTAAATTATAACTATATAATGAGAGTCTGGTCCCACTACATATTTTTAAACTGAGCCATATATAAGTCGTAATATAAGCCCTTCTTTTCTAGTAGCTCTTTAGAACTTCCCTCTTCCTTAATTATACCGTCATCGATTACAAAGATTCGGTCTGCTTTCTCTATTGTAGAAAGCCTATGGGCAATAACAAAAGAAGTTCTTCCTTTAAGTAATACATCAATTCCTTTTTGAACTAATATCTCTGTTTGAGTGTCTATACTAGATGTAGCTTCATCAAGTATTAGAATTCTAGGCATTGATACCATAGTTCTTGCAAATGCAATTAATTGTCTTTGCCCTATAGATAAACCTATACCCCTTTCTTGCAATTTTGTATCGTATCCATTTTCTAACTTCATTATGAAGTCGTGGGCATTAACAGCCTTTGCTGCATTAATTATTTCTTCGTCACTAGCATCTAATTTACCATACCTGATATTATCTTTTATGGTGCCAGTAAATAAAAAGTTGTCCTGGGTCATTACGCCCATTTGTTCTCTTAAAGACTCAAGAGCTATATCTTTAATATTATGGCCATCAATATAGATATTACCTTCTTCATTCTCATAGAAACGACTAATTAGATTAATAATTGTTGTTTTTCCTGCTCCAGTAGGTCCTACAAGGGCAATAGTTTCTCCTGGTTTTACATGAAAGCTTACATTATCTAGTACTTTTGTCTTATCATCATAGGAAAAAGTGACATTTTCAAAACGAACATCCCCTTTTATATCTTCAAGGATAATTGCATCGTCTGATGAAAAAATATCTACTGGTGTATCCATAATTTCAAAAATTCTCTCTGCTGCCGATACGTTAGTAACCAACTGGTTATAAAAGTTACTAAGGTTCATAATAGGACGCCAAAACATAGATATATAGTAACCAAAGGCTATTAAGGTTCCAATTGGAACTGCTTCTCTTCCTATCATATTTACCCCTATATAGTAAAGGGCAAAGGTTCCTATTGCCCAACAAATATCTATCACCGGCCCAAAGGCATCAGATAGTAATACGGCGTCTACAAAAGACTTCCTATGCTCTTTTACAAGTTGCTTAAAGCCATCCATTGACTCCTCTTCTGCTGTAAAGCTTTGTATAATACGTATTCCAGATATATACTCATGGATAAAGGCTGTTAAATTAGAACTTTTACTTCTATGAATCTGCCACCTTACATGAGAATAAACCTGTATCAGCCACATTCCAACAATAAGTAGAGGTAGACTTATTAATGAGGCTAGGGCTAGCTTATAATTCTTTACCACCATTATAGTAACAACAGCAACTATAGTAATAAAGTCAGGAATTAGTGTTGTAACACTATTAGACAAAACGTTTTTTAATGAGTTTACATCTCCAATAATTCTAGCAAGTATTTTGCCTGTAGGCCTGTTATCGAAAAACTTAAAGCTTAATTTCTGAATATGGCTATATAGTTCCTGCCTAATCGTCATTAGTACTTCATTAGAAACCCTCGCCATAATGAACATTCTTAGCTTTACTAGTACTACATATATAATGTTAAGGATTACAGCAAAAGCCCCAAGTTTAATTAAGCCATTAAAATCCTTGTTAGCAATATGAAAGTCAACTGCTCGTTCTATAATTAATGGATTTACTAAAACTATCACTATGGTTACTAGCATCATTAAAAGAACTATAACAATTTCTTTAACATATATGGTTAAATATTTAAATAGCCTTAGGAGGGTTTTAATTTTACTTTTACTTATCTTGCTTTCATCATCACGTATAGAATTAATTGACATATCTTTTCCTCCCTTTATTAGACTTCTATATTAGTAAATTTTCCGTATTGGGTTACATAAGTTTCATAATAAAGGCCTTTTTTACTTAAAAGCTCCTCATGAGTTCCTCGCTCAGCTATGGAACCATTTTGTAAGAAGATAATTTCATCAGCATTCCTAACTGCAGAAATTCTATGAGCAATAATTATCTTTGTAGTATCCTTTAACTCAGATAAAGCCTTTTGAATTTGATATTCTGTTTCCATATCAAGGGCTGAGGTAGAGTCATCTAGAACAAGAATAGGGGTATTCTTTACTAAGGCTCTAGCAATACTTATTCTTTGTTTTTGCCCTCCAGATAAACCAACACCCCGTTCACCTATAATGGTATTATACTGGTTATCCATAACTTCAATAAAGTCCTTAGCCTGAGATATCTTTACTGCTCTTTGAATATCATCCCTACTAGCTAGATTTTTTCTACCAAACTTTATATTATCTTCTACTGTTTCTGAAAACAAGAACACATCCTGCATAACAGTTGATATACTTTGTCTTAGTTGCTTAATAGATAGTTTTGTTATATCAACTCCATCAAGTTTAATTTGACCACCTGATGTATTATAAAATCGTTGTAACAGGTTAATTATTGAGGACTTTCCAGAACCTGTTGCTCCCATTATTCCAAGAGTTTTACCTGGTTTTATATGGAATGAGATATCAGATAGTACCTTTTTATTCTCAATTTCAAAGGAAACATTCTTAAATTCAAGCTCACCACTTATATTATCAAGGTGTATAGGCTCTTCTAATTCTTTAATAACAGGTTTTTCTTCATATATTTTACTTATTTTTCTGCTAGATGCAAAAGCTGCTGCAAGTTCATTAGTTAACCATCCTAGCATTTCCATAGGCCATACAATATTAGCTGAATACTCTGCAAAGGCCCCTAGTGTTCCTAGTGAAATCTCACCATTTATTACTAAAGTTCCACCAAAGATAATAATTATAATTGGAAGTAACCTAGAAACAAATTGAAAGTATGGATAGTATTTTACTAATACCCTTGATTGTTCCATATTTAAATCATAGTATCTTTTGTTATGGGACAAAAACTTCTTTATTTCATATTTTTCTCTAGCAAAGGATTTTACAGTTCTTACACCTGATATATTCTCCTGTGCTACAGTATTTAATGTGGCATTTTCCTCACTAATATCTTCATATATCTTTCCTAGTTTCCTCTCCATTATTATTGCCAT
>JAAYRG010000256.1 GCA_012518885.1 Clostridiales bacterium
TGAATTTGAAAGAATAAGAAGTTTGCAGAAGGAAACTATGGCACAAAAACGTGCTGAAGGTATACACCAGCAGTACATACTTGAACACTTTATGAAAGACTTTATTGAGGGGAAGATTAAAGACCAGGAAAAGATTAATTTATTTTGCAAGCAATTTCATTTTAGGGTAAATCAAAAAATGAAGGTAGTCATAATGATACCTAAGCTATTTGCCATACAGGAGAAGAAGGTTGAAAACAATCGTTTTTATACCTTGAAAAACATGTGTATGAACATAATTGACAGAAACAACTTAGGTCTAACATTTAGCGATAAGGATAATTTAATTGTGGTAGCCCTATTCTGCCAAAAAGATAAGAATGCTGATGATAAGATTATCAAAATGATTGTTAACAGAATAAATGAAAAACTTAAAATAAGACCTAATCTTTTTATTGGATGCAGTATAAGGGGTTTTCGAAACTTATATATTTCATATAATAATGCAAGAAACAAGATTGAGCGTAAGCTTGGAATTGGAAGCGAACTGATTAAACTTGATATTAAAAGCAGCAGGCTAGACTTATTCCAGGATGTGTTTCAGGAGTTTAAAAGCGGGATTGCTGCAAGTGTTGACAATAAAGATAGATTGTTACATATATTAGAGCGTTTTAATATGGCTGTAGAATCCTATAACTTATCGAAAGAATACACAATAAGCTGTTACTTTGAACTGCTTACCACTGTCTACTATGCTTATTTTAAAGAGACAGGAAATGTTTTTGATGAAAAATTATCCTCCTTCTTAACAGCTGTAAACAATTTGAAAAGAGAAGAGATTATAAAGCTTGCGGAAGTCTACTTATGCAAGATATTTGAAAATAATGATGAGGAAGAACATGAGTTAATACGTAAGGCAAAAAAGATAATTAAAAATAATCTAGAAAATGATATTACTATAACCTTTATAGCAGATAATTTATGTATAACTTCTAATTATTTGTCAAAATTATTTAAACAGATTACAGGAGAAGGCTGTAAAGATTATATTGTAAGAAAACGTATAGATAAGGCTAAAATCTTATTAGAGACAACCACTCTTAATGTAGGAGAAATAGCCGCTATGACAGGATATAATGATGCAAATTACTTTTCTGCGGTCTTTAAAAAACATATTGGTAGTACCCCTTCTGAGTTTAGGAGAAGTTATCAAGTATAGAGGATTTAAGAACTACTTAGGTCCTATAGACAAGAAATTAAATTATTATTGTAAATTTTGGGTTAGGACTCTTTAATAAATCCTTGTTTAATGATAAAATATATTTATTATAAATATACTTAAAACATTTTAGCAAACACTATAAAACTAGTTAGAAAGGGGTAAACATATGCAAGATTTTAATTTTTACAGTCCAACATATTTTGTATTTGGGAAAGACAAGGAAAATCTAGTAGGACATTATGTGAAAAGATTTGGAGGAAGCAAGGTTCTTATTCATTATGGTGGGGGCTCTGTTATAAGGTCAGGCCTTATGGATAGGGTAAAGGCTTCCCTTAATAAAGAAGGTATCGACTTTGTTGAATTAGGTGGGGTTCAACCTAATCCAATAGATTCAAAGGTTTATGAAGGTATTAATTTGTGTAGAAAAGAAGGCGTTGATTTTATTCTTGCAGTTGGTGGAGGTAGTACAATAGACTCAGCTAAGGCTATAGCAGCAGGAGTAAAATATGACGGAGATTTCTGGGACTTCTATTCCAAACCAATGCCTGTTACTGACGCTGTAAAGATAGGTACAGTTTTAACTATACCAGCAGCAGGAAGTGAAGGTTCAGGAGATTCAGTAATAACTAAAACTGATGGAATGTTAAAATGGGATGCTTCAGGAGAGGCCCTTCGTCCAACATTTTCAATAATGAATCCAGAACTAACTATGACCCTTCCACCATATCAAACAGCTTGTGGAATAACTGACATAATGGCTCACGTACTAGAGAGATACTTTACTAATACTAAAGATGTTGAAATAACTGACAGGATGTGTGAATCTATACTTCAAACTATGGTTAAAGAAGGCCCAAGGGCAATAGCTAACCCTAACGATTACGCTGCTAGAGCTAACATTATGTGGGCAGGTATGGTAGCCCATAACAACCTAGTAGGTGTAGGTAGAGAGCAAGACTGGTCAAGCCATAGAATGGAACATGAATTATCAGCCCTTTATGATGTTGCCCATGGCGCAGGTCTAGCAGTAATGTTCCCAGCATGGATGAAATATGTTGTAAAACATGATATAAACCGCTTTGCTCAAATAGCAGTTAGGGTATGGAATGTACCTATGGACTTTGCTAATCCAGAAGCTACAGCACTTGAAGGTATCAATCGTTTTGAAAAGTTCTTATCTTCAATTGGTATGCCAATTAACTTTGAGCAATTAGGAGCCAAGGAAGAAGATATTCCTAAGATGGTTGAGAGAATTGGTCTTAAAGATGGCGAGACTATAGGTGGGTTTGTGAAGTTAACTAGTAAAGATATAGAGAATATTTATAGATTAGCTGTAAACTAGTGTGCTTAGAGAAGTTACATATAGCACATAAGTCGTAGGTAAATCAGAAGAAAATGATAGGACACTTAAGGTGAATAATTCGCCTTAGGTGTCCTTTTTGTAAATACCAATAAAAATTACAAAAATACAAAATTATTTCCAATCTAATAAAACTACAAAATGTAATATATAGCTAAGAAAGATATGAATACTACCATTTTAAAGTATATATGGATTTATATGATGATCCTGATGCAGTAAAAAGGGCTGTTGCAGAAATAAATGAAACCCTAAAAGATTATTGTAAGGCCCTTATGGAAACAGGGGTTAATGGAATTATGCTAGACACCCTGTTTGCATCTGGTTCTATTATGTCAAAATCTATGTGGGATGAGATGGAAGGGGTATATGTAGAAGAACTTGCACAAGTTATTAGGGAAAATAATGGTTTAGTAATGATTCATAACTGTGGTCAAAATGTTTACTTTGATATACAAATAAAGAGAATGGACCCAGTGGCCATATCATTCCAATATCCGCCTGATGATTGTGCAGACTTTAAAGAGTGTAAAGAAAAATACGGTAAAGACATCACCCTAATAGGTTGCGTTACACCAGCTAATGCTGTAATTGGAACTGACGAAGAATGGGATGAAATGTGTAAGAAGAATATAGATGATATGGCAGCAGGTGGTGGCTTTATCTTGGCTACTGGATGTATTGTAGTAAGCAAGATTAATGATATTTCATATGTAGAAACAGTTAAGAAAGAAGTAGTAGACTTTCTTTATGAACTACTAAAAGATAATAATATGACTGTAGGAAATCTTGAAGAGAGGTTGTCTATAGAACCTTGGAAATTGTTCACTAGTGGTGAAGATATAAGTACAGAACTTATAGTTATAGGCAGAGGACTTAGGAGAAAGGTTATTTATAGCTTTTTTATCTGACTTGGTACTGGTGTTTTCTTAGCTAGATAAATATTAAGTCTTTATAACACATCTTGCTTTGTTGACAAATTTAATCTAGAATAAGCATAGAACCACAATGTATACTTTTTTATAATGGAGGAATTATGTCGAACATAAGAGAAGTAGCTAAGAAAGCTGGTGTAGGTGTGGCTACTGTATCAAGAGCTTTTAGTGGTAAAGGCTATGTGGCACCGGAAACTAAGAAGAGAATTCTAGAAGTGGCTGAAAAGCTTGATTATAAACCTAACGAAATAGCTAGGAACCTATCAAGTAACCGAACGGGTATTATAGGTATAGTCGTTCCAGATATAGAGAACCCTTTTTGGGGAAAGTTCTTAAAGTGCGTGGAAGTAGAATTATATAATCAAGGGTTTAAAGCCTTAATATGTAATACAATAGGAATAAGTAATAGGGAGCAGGACTTTATAGATTTCGCAAAAAGGAAGGTTGTTGATGGCCTAATAGTAGGTTCTCACTCTCTTCCTAATGAGGCCTATATTGGTCTAAAAAGTCCAGTTATTAGTTTTGAACGTGATATGGGACCTGGTATTACCCAGGTTTGCTCTAACAATGCCCAGGGCGGAAGACTTGCTGCAGAAAAACTTTTAAAGGCTGGTTGTAAGGAAGTTCTTCAGCTTGGAGGGACTTATAATGGGCACACACCAGCTGACCAACGTCATTATGAATTTAAGAGGATTATGGAAGAAGCAGGAGTAAAGGTTACAACTGTAGGAATGTCATGGGACATGGTGGAATATGATTACTACCGTAAAACAGTGGAGAACTATATGGAAGTGTTCGATCAAGTTGACGGAATATTTACGGCAGACCTAGGAGCTTATTACGCACTTGCTACAGCGAAAAAGAAAGGGATTAAGGTTCCAGACCAGCTAAAGATTATAGGTTTTGACGGCTTAGAGGTAACAAGGATGTCGGACCCTGTTATAACTACTATAGTTCAAGATATTCCCACCTTATCGCGGATTTGTGTAACCTGTATAGTAGACTTACTAAATGGTAAGAAGGTGGAACCTAAGTATGTAGTTGATGTAAGTCTTCAAGAAGGTGGAACAGTTTAGTGTGTTCCATATAAAATGTAAAGATTGTTGCTGTTAGTGCATATTGATACTAGTCAATATGCACTAATTTTTTTGATATGATTAGGACTTGACAAACAAAACAGTCTAATATATACTAAAATTAAGGAAACGGTTCCATGCGTTAATGTTCCTTTTGACTTATAAGGTTCAATATAGTCAAATCCAATAAATAATAGTTAGATTCTCGGATTCTCATCATAGCTTGAGTTATAGTGGAACTAATTTTTTGTTATGGGTCCACGAATCAAGAGCTAGAGATTCTGAGATTATATAATAATATTTAAGGAGGAGAATTATTTTGAAGAAGAAATTACTATGTTTACTGTTAATCGTAGTAATGCTAGTTGGTATTACTACAGCATGTGGTAGCAAAGAAGCTACGGATGGGGATGCTACTCAAGAAACTACTGACAAAGGAACTGCTGATGAAGAAACAAAAGGGAAGGAAACGGATTCTACTGACTCATCAGGTGAAACTGTTAATATAACCTTCTACTCTACACAAGTAGGTATGGATGATAAGTTTGAAGCTATAATTGATCGCTTCGAGGAAGAAAATCCAGACATCAAGGTAGAATATATTGCAGCTGGAGATAACCAACTTCAAAAGTGGATGTCTTTATATGCAAGTAATGAAGGACCTACAGTTTCCTTAATGGACCCAATTAATATTTGGGAAAACAAAGACAGGATGCTTATATTAGATCCTGAAGAAAATCCATGGATGGATAATGTGTTTGAGAGCGCATATGCATCATATATTTATGATGGACATATCTATGGAATACCTATTAGTACACAAGGTTATGGTCTTCTTTATAACCAAAGAGTTTTAGATGAAGCTGTTGGTGGAAAATTTGACCCTGATACTATTAAATGTCGTGATGATTTAAAAGAACTTTTTGATAAAATTGAAGCATCAGGTGTTGGTGCAACTATGATTACAGGTGTAAACTGGTCTATAGGAATGCACTATTTAGCACTTACATATGCAGGATATAGAGAAAACCGTGATGTTGAAAGACAAGTAGTAGAAGAATCTAGAGCGGGTACATTTGACCTAGCTAATGACCAAGTGTTTAACGACCTAATGGATACTTTTGATATGTTAGCAGAATATAACTACAACAAAGCCGACCCACTAGTTGGTAATATAGATATAGACGCTGAAGCAATAGCAACTGGTAAAGTTGGTACTTGGTTTATGGGTGACTGGAGCTGGGTACAGTTAAAAGAAGTAGCTAATAGAGATGACGAGTTTGGTTTAATACCTATTCCAGTTAATAATGACCCTAATGATGATCGTAATCATAGAATACCTGCTTCTGAACCAAAAGGTTATTGTATAGACATAAGCCAGAATACTGTAGAACAACAAGAAGCTGGTAAGAAATTTATTGAGTTTATATGCTTTAATGAGTATGCTCAACAAATAATCAGTGATACTATGGGAGCGACTCTACCATATAAAGATGTTACTGTACAATCAGATAGTCCACTAGCTGCAGCAACTTCTTCATATGTAAATCAAGGAAGAACAATAGATATTTCTAACTTTATTCTATTACCTTCTGACTTCTGGTATGAAAATGGAGCATCAATGGAGCAATATTTAGCAGGTGCAATTGATCGCGACACATTAGCATCCCAGATTGGTAACTATTGGAAGAATCAATAAGATATAAACGAAGTGTCAAAATAAAATATGCTTATTTAAATATTGGGCAGTCATTTTGACTGCCCAATATTTAGAAAGAGTTACTTTTAACTTGGCATAGATTTGCACTCGTTGTCAACTTGTCGATATATGTGGAGGATTATATGGTTAAGAAAAGAGCTAATATTAGACTTTTTATATTGTTTGTTGTTCCAGCGATGTTTATATGGATAACTGTTGTTTTAATTCCATTTATATATGGATTGTTCATTACATTAACAGATTGGAATGGACTTTCTGCAGACTTTAACTTTATAGGACTAAAGAATTACTTATCTGTTTTTTCCGACGGTTCATTTATAGAGTCCTTAAAAAAGACCTTTATATATTCATTTAGCAGTGTAATATTTAGTAATATACTTGGTTTAGCAATAGCCCTAGCCCTTACAGGAAAAATTAAAGGGCAAAACCTATTTAGAATGGGCTTTTTTACGCCTAATATTATAGGTGGAATTATACTAGGATACATATGGAACTTTATATTTGCCTTTGCCCTAACTTCATTCGGTAAATCAATAGGGTGGGAAGTGCTTGAAAAGTCATTTCTAACTGATCCAAACAAGGCTATGTTGGCCCTTATTATTGTAACAACATGGCAGATGAGTGGATATTTGATGGTTATATATATTGCTGGACTTATTAACGTTCCAAACGATATTATAGAGGCTTCTGAGATTGATGGCGCAGGCATGTGGAATAAGATTCGTTATGTTAAGATTCCTATGATAAGAAACTCTATAGCAATATGTGTTTTCCTTACTATTACAAGAACTTTCATGGCTTTTGATATAAATCTTTCACTTACTGCAGGGGGACCATATAAATCAACAGAAATGATTTCATATAAAATATACCAAACAGCATTTTCTAATATGAAGTTTGGTTTAGGTCAAGCCCAGGCGGTGGTACTATTTGTTATAGTAGCAATTGTATCCTTGCTACAGGTAACTGTAACAAGAAAGGGGGATGACTTAGCATGAAAAAGAAAGGTAAATGGATAACTTATACTATTTTAATATTATTATTGATTGCTTTTATGGTACCCTTCTATTTGTTGGTGCTTAATACTTTTAAAACTACCCAGGAATTCGTACTTGATCCCTTTAGTTTGCCTAAGTTTTTAAATTTGGATAATTATAAAGATGCTATTGAGAAGATGAATTTCAAGGTTTCTTTTAGAAATACCGCAATTATTAGTCTTTCTACTACTTTACTTAATACAGTAGTTTCTTCGATGATTGCTTATGTATTTTCAAGGAAAAACTGGAAAATAAACAAGATTCTATTTATGGTTTTAGTAGCTTCAATGGTAGCGCCTTTTCAGGTATATATGATTCCTTTGGTTAAGCTTTATGGTGGTACCCTTGGCTTATCTAACAATTTGGCTACAGTAATTTACGTAGGTATAGGAATAACTATTCCTTTCTCAGTATTCTTATACGAAGGTTTCCTAAATAGTATACCAAGAGAATTAGATGAGGCGGCACTTATAGATGGATGTAGTATGGAGAAAACTTTCTTTAAAATCTTTCTGCCACTAATGAAACCTATTATTGTTACAGTTATGGTTTTCGTTGGACTTGGCTCATGGAATGAGTATCTTATGACTAGTTTATTCCTAACTAAGTCAGAAACAAGGACCCTATCTATTGCTGCATTTACATTTTTAACAAACAAGTCTGCTGACTATTCACCAATGATGGCAGGATTAGTATTAGGTATAATTCCTATATTAATTTTCTATTTATTTGGCCAAAAACACATAATAGAGGGTGTAGTACAAGGGTCTGTTAAGGGCTAGGATAGGGCAGGTTATAATATTTAATAACATATGGAGGTTTATTTATGGCAGTTTTACAAGTGGATTTTTATTCAAAATCATTAGAAAAAAGTACATGTTTTCATATGGTATTACCCAATGACCTTCCACCTATAATGGTAGAAGGAAATGAAAACTATAATAGAGAAATGAAAACATTATTTCTATTACATGGTTACTCAGGTTCAAGTAAGGACTGGCTTTTAGGAAGCTCAGTGCAAGAACTAGCAGGCAAATACAATATGGCTGTAATTATGCCATCAGGAGATAATAGTTTTTATTTAGATGGTAAAGGAAAAGGAAGGGCTTATTGTAAGTTTGTTGGTGAAGAGTTGGTTGAATACATCAGGTCTACCTTTAATTTAGCTAAGAGCAAAGAAGACACTTTTATTGGTGGGCTTTCAATGGGTGGATTTGGAGCTATGCATACAGGACTTTATTATCCTGAAACCTTTGGTAAAATAGTTGCTCTTTCATCAGCGTTTATTATACATAATATTAAGAATAAGACCGAAGGATTTGAAGACCACATAGCTGATTATGACTATTATACGTCTGTATTTGGTGATTTATCAAAATTAGAAAACAGTGTAAATAATCCGGAATATTTAATCAAGAATCTTAAAAAAGATGGAAAGAAAATCCCAGATATGTATATAGCTTGTGGCACTGAGGATTTCTTATTAGAGGAAAATAGGGCTTTCCATAAGTTTTTAAAAGATGAAGAGATTGAAGCAGAATATATTGAAAGTCCTGGTGAGCACAACTGGGCTTTCTGGAATTATTACTTAGAGCCTTCAATGAAGTGGCTACTATCTTAATATTTTATCATTTATTAAAATCTTAAGATATAGATGGTTATATATTAGAAATAATTAAAGTAATTAAAAGATACTATTGTTAACTAGAAAGGGAAATGCAAGATATGCAAAACAACAGGACCGATAATAGACAAGAAATTATTAATGTAAATGAATTAATGAAAAGATTGGAATGCATTTATCAGTTAGATATTACTGATGACATTCCAAAAGGCGATATGCCAGGCGATAAAATACAAATAGGCGAAGAACATATAGAGAAAGCCAAAACCATTCTTCCTCATCTGATTGAAATGCTTGTACCAATAATTAATGAGAGCAAGAAGCAAAGGTTAGTAATTTCTGTTTGTGGAGGTTCAGGTGTAGGAAAATCCGAAACAGCATCCTTGCTATCCTATTATTTAAACAAGTTAGATTTAGGTTGTTACACACTTTCGGGTGATAACTATCCTCGTAGGATACCTAAGTACAATGATGCTGAAAGGCTTAGGGTTTTTAGGTGTTCTGGGATAAAAGGTCTTATTAGCCATGGTAAGTATGATGAAGAAAACCGTGAAATTCTAATGGACCTACAAAGGGATAACCAGGATGCAAATAGTGACCTAGTAAGTAAATACCCATGGCTCTTATACTATCAGCAAGCAGGTAAACACGGGTTAAAGAACTATCTTGGAACATATAATGAAATTGACTTTGATGAAATAAACAATATTATTTCTCAATTTAAAAATGGTGCTGATTCTATCTACTTAAAGAGAATGGGAAGAGAAGAGTCAGACTTATGGTATGATAAGATTAATTTTGTAAATACAAAGATAATGATAATAGAATGGACTCATGGTAATAATGATAATCTAATGGGGGTAGATATCCCAATCCTACTTTCAAGTACTCCAAAAGAGACCCTAGAACATAGGAGAAAGAGAAACCGTGATGGAGGGGTAGATAGTCCATTTACAACCCTAGTGCTTGGAATCGAGCAAGATTTACTAGTTGCCCAGTCATCAAAGGCTAAAATTATTATTTCAAAGAGTGGTAATATCATTTCCCATGATGAATATTTGAAATTGATGTCAAGTGACTGTTAAATGGGATGACTAGATAAAGACGACACAATTAATTCAATAAAAAAGGAATGTTTACGATATGAAAAACAAAGAGATGTTATTAAATAGTGGACCGATGCTAAACGCTTATCCTGATAGTATAGGTGGTAAATTAAGCAATTGTATAAAGCTTTTAGAGACACCTGAATTTGAAAATGTGTTTCAAGCATTCTATATCTTACCAAGTGTATTTAATACTGATTTGGACCGTGGGTTCTCAGTAATAGATTATGATTTAAATGAAGCGTATGCTTCCAAGGAAGATATTGATAAACTTAAGGAATTAGAAATAGTACTTAAATTTGACTTTGTATTAAACCATTGTTCAGTACTTTCAAAGCAGTTCCAAGACATATTAAAAAATGGTGATAAGTCTAAATATAAAGATTTTTTTATAAATTGGAATGAATTCTGGGATGGATATGGAGAAATGACTGATGAAGGTTATATTCGTCCCTATGATGAATATATAGAAAAAATGTTCTTTAGAAAACCAGGTTTTCCTTTACTTATGGTTAGGATGCCTGATGGTAGTGAAGTTCCATATTGGAATACCTTCTATCAAGAAGTAAAATATAATAAGGTAAGTACATATGACTTATTAAAGAACCTTGATATCCAATATGTTACTGCACAAAGGCTAGCTAATCTTGTAAATGATTCTATTGGCGAGGGTAAAAGTCCCAAGGAGATAGACTTTGCAGGTTATGAGAAGTATAAAGAAGATGTAATAGATTATCTAGAAGCAAATAGACATTATCTAGGACAAATGGACCTTAATGTTAAGTCTAAACAAGTGTGGGAATATTATGATGAAACCCTAAAGAAACTTAGTGAATACGGGGCAACCATTGTAAGGCTAGATGCTTTTGCTTATGCAGATAAAGAACCAGGTGAAAAGAACTTCTTAAATGAACCTGGAACCTGGGATTTACTAAAACGAATCAAAGGCTTAGCAGACAAGTATAAATTAACCCTACTACCAGAAATACATTCAAAGTATGAAGAAAAAGTACATGAAAAGCTAGCAGAAGAAGGCTATTTAACATATGACTTTTTCTTACCAGGATTAATTATAGATGCCCTAGAAAGAAATACTAGTGAATATCTTGTAAGCTGGATAGGGGATATTAAAGAGAAGAACATCAGGACAGTTAATATGTTAGGATGTCATGATGGTATTCCTTTACTAGACCTTAAGGGTCTAATTCCTGATAACCAAATTGAGGAACTTATTGATATTGTTGTATCAAGAGGTGGTCTAGTTAAAGACCTTCACGGTAAGAAGAATATCTACTACCAGGTAAATGCTACATATTTTTCAGCATTAGGCGAAGATGAGAGAAAGTTACTTCTTGCAAGAGCATTACAGATATTTATGCCAGGTATCCCCCAAGTATGGTATTTGGATTTATTTGCTGGAACTAATGACTATGAAGCTGTGGCAAGAGAAGGAGCAGCTGGTCACAAAGAAATCAACCGTACTAACTTAACCATGGATATGGTTCAAGATGGATTAAATAAAGATATTGTTAAAGAGCAGCTTAAGCTACTTAAATTTAGAAAAACATTCCCTGCTTTTGGGTTTGATGGTTCATTACAAGTAAGTCAAGAAGAACCACATATCTTAAGTTTACGTTGGGAAAATAACAACTGTAGTACAGAGTTAGTAGCAGACTTGAAAGATTATTCATTTGAAATAAAAGCTACTGATGAAGACGGAAAAACCTATATAGTTTATAAGAATTAAGAAGACACTGGGGACGGGAAGACACCGGGGGACTGAGTACTTGTCTTTTTTTATTCGTTGCGGTCACGCCGAAATAAAAAAAGACAAGTACTCAGTCCCCCAGTGTCTTCCCGTCCCCGGTATTTTCCCTGGTGTTTTCTTAACATGTACGTACAAAGTTAAAAATTAACAAAAGAAGGTACGTACATTTATGCAA
>JAAYRG010000257.1 GCA_012518885.1 Clostridiales bacterium
TATAGTTCCAAAGAATTCTGGAGATGGTGGAATATTATCAGACTTAGATAGGGAGGTCCTTCTTGGTTCTGACCTAGAGTTAGCCCCTACTAAACGTCAAGTTGCCTATATGGAGAGGTTTTATTTATATTGGATAATGACCAAACCAAGTGAAAAACTCTATTTATCATATAGTAAGCTTGATTTAGAAGGTAATAATATTAGGCCATCATATTTAATTGGAGTAATAAGCAAGCTATTCCCATCTATAGAAATAATTGATGAGGAAAGACTTGTGGAAGATGAGGTAAATATATTAGGCTCTGATAGGGGTATGGACTACCTTATTAAGGGTATAAGAAAGTATCCTAGCGGACAAGTATCTGATTATTGGAAGGAACTATATAGCTTATACCTAAAAGATGAAAAACTAAAGAAGATAATAGATAATTTAATAAGTGGTGCCTTCTTTACTAATCATGAAATTGGCCTAAAGGCTGAAATTGCAAAAGACCTATATGGCAATGAATTACTTGGTAGTGTTACTAGGTTTGAGCAATTTGCATCTTGCCCCTTTGCCCACTATGTAAAGTACGGACTTAATTTACAAGAGAGGGTAGAATATAGCCTTGAAGCCTTAGATATTGGTAACCTTTTCCATGATGCCTTAGAAATCTTTTCAAAAAGACTTCATAATAGTGGCAATGACTGGGAGAACCTATCAGAAGAAGACCAACAAGCTTGGGTTGAAGAAAGTATTAATGAGGCTGCAAACAATCCAAAGAACGACATATTTAGTAGTAGCAAGCGTTATGAATATATAGTAAACAGATCAAAAAGAATTACAAATAGGACTATTTGGGCTATAAAGAAGCAAATTACTAGTGGAGACTTTATACCGTCCCATTTTGAAGTTTACTTTACTCCTGATAGGAACTTAAGCAGCCTTAATATTCCCTTATCACAAGGTGGTTTTGTAAAACTAAATGGTAGAATTGATAGGATTGATATTTATGAAGATGATAATCAGGTAATGGTTAGAGTAGTTGATTATAAGTCAGGAAAAACATCCTTTGACTTACTGTCAGTTTATCACGGCCTACAACTTCAACTAGCCATATACCTAAATGCTGCCACAGAATTTTTAAACAAATCAAAAAAAGACAAAACAATAAAGCCAGCGGGAATCCTTTACTACCACATAGATGACCCTATTGTTGATAAAAACGCAGATATAGAAGCAAGTATCCTAAAAGAACTAAAGATGGATGGGATTGTTAATGAAGATGTAGAGGTAATTATACGTCTAGATAATAGTTTTAAAGAAGTGTATAAAATCGATTCTGATACTGATGAAGAAGATGTAGAAGAAGAGAAAGAAATATTAAGGCTAAAGGGAGGGGTTAGCTCTAGTGTAATCCCTGTAAAAACTAATAAGGATGGTTCACTAAGCAAAGATTCTAAGGTTGTATCTGATGAAGAAGTAAGTGCAATTGAAGACTATGTTACACTTGTAGTAAAGGATTTTGGTGAAGAAATCTTAGCAGGTAATACAAGAGTAGAACCCTACCAACTTAATGACCTAGCAGCTTGTAAGTACTGCCCTTATAATAGTGTATGTGGCTTTGACCCTAAAATAGAAGGCTTTGCCTATAGGAAACTATCTAGTTTATCAGATAAGGAAATATGGGATGAAATACATAATAAACTTGGCAAAAAAGATAGTGGTGGTAATAGTATAAGCCTTAACGAAGATAATGAAGCTTATGAAGACGGCAAGAAGGGAGGAAAGAAATAATGAATTGGACAAAAGACCAGCAAAAGGTTATAGACCTTCGTGATAAAAATATTTTAGTATCTGCAGCCGCAGGTTCTGGTAAAACAGCCGTACTTGTTGAGAGAATTATTACAAAGATTACAGAAGGAGATAATCCTATAGATATAGACCGCCTCCTTATTGTGACTTTTACTAATGCAGCAGCAGCTGAGATGCGAGAAAGAATAGGCCAGGCTGTAGAGAAAAAACTTGATGAAGACCCAGGTAATTTACACTTGCAAAAGCAAATGATGTTAATTCATACAGCTCAAATTACAACTATTCATAGTTTCTGTTTATATGTAATAAGGAATTATTTTAATACTATCCATATAGACCCCTCCTTTCGTGTTGCAAATGAATCAGAATTAGTCCTATTAAAGTCTGATGTAATAGAAGAGCTCCTTGAAGACCAATATGAACAAGGTAGCGAAAGTTTCCTTCACTTTATTGAGTGTTTTGCAACAGGTAAGACAGACCAGGCTATTGAAGACTTAATTCTAAAGTTACATGAATTCTCTATGAGTTTTCCTTGGCCTGAAGAATGGTTGGATGAAAAAATAAAAACCTTTGATATAGATTCAGTAGAAGATATGGAAAAATCAGACTGGATGGTCTTTCTAAAGTTATATTTAGATTCAATAGTAGAAGATATAGAAAATAAATATATAGAACTTGTGGCCCTTTGCAAAGAGCCAGATGGACCCTATGCTTATCTAGATGCAATTATTAGTGATATGGAATACTTAGATAATCTTAAAGGCCTAAGTAGCTTTGAGGAGTATTACCAAGCCTTTACTGGGTTTATGTTTAAAAGTCTATCTAGAAAAAAACAAAAAGAGGCATCTGAAGATAAAAAAGCCCAAGTAAAGAATATTCGTGAAGAGGTAAAAAAACTAATAAAGAACACAATTAAGCAGTTCTTTTTCCAAAATCCAGAAGAAATGGTCCTTGATATTAAGGCTATGAAGCCTGCTGTGGAAGTATTAATTAAGCTTACTAAGGAATTTACAAAGCTTTATAATAAGAAAAAATCAGAAAGAAACCTGGTGGACTTTAATGACCTAGAACACTTATGTCTTGATATTCTAGTAAGAAAAGATGGGGGAAGTTTAGAATATACACCTGTTGCAGATGAACTTGCAGGGTTTTATGATGAAATATTAATAGATGAATACCAAGATAGTAACCTAGTTCAAGAGACTATATTAAATAGTATTTCAAAGGAAAGGTATGGAAGTCCTAATAGGTTTATGGTAGGGGATGTAAAGCAAAGTATCTATAAGTTTAGGTTGGCAAGACCTGAAATATTTATGGAGAAATATGAAGAATATAAGTCTGACGATGAACTTATGGTTAATGATAGTGGGGCAAGTGATAATAAGGATAGAAAAGAATTAAAGTATCAAAAGGTAGACTTACATCAAAACTTTAGAAGTAGAGACATAGTATTAAATACAGTCAATTCAATCTTCGAACAGATTATGACAAAGAAGATAGGTAACATTAGCTATGACAATAAGGCAGCCCTATATCCTGGGGCAAGCTATCCAAGTGAGGGAGTAAATATATCTAAGACTAGTGAAATTATATTGGTTTCTCCTGAAAAGAATGAAGATAACTTTGATAATCTAGAGGACTATTTAGACGTGGAAGAAGGTTTGCTAGATGAAAAAATGTTACTAAAGGACTTTGCAGAGATTGATGATTTAGATGAAAAAGAACTAGAGGCAAAAGCAATAGCCAATAAAATAAAAGAATTAGTTAGTGAAACAGAGGGTCTTGATATTCTTGATAAGGCAACTAAGGAATATAGGAAGGCCCAGTATAAAGATATTGTAATATTACTTAGGACTATGACTAACTGGGCAGATGTTTTTGTAGAAGTTCTATCAAGTGAAGGTATTCCTTGCTACGCCCAGACCCAAACAGGATATTTTAACACATTAGAAATAAAGACCATACTAAACATAATAAGGATAATAGACAATCCTAGACAAGATATTCCCCTAGTAGCAGTTCTTAGATGTCCTGTAGTAGGATTAAATAGTAATGAACTAGCTAGAATTAGAATAACTAGGCGAGATATACCTATGTATGAGGCAGTAATAGCTTATAGGGATGAACACCTATCAGAAGATAAGAAAGATGGGCTTGCGCTCAAATTAGATGAATTCCTAAGCCTATTAGACCATTTTAGGAGTATGGTTCCCTTTTTAAGAATAAATGAACTCCTTATAAAGGTATTAGAAGAAACAGGTTATTATAACTTTGCATCATCCATGCCTGGAGGAGAAAAGAGAAAAGCTAATATTGATATGCTCATTCAAAAGGCAATACAATTTGAAGAAACAAGCTATAGTGGCCTTTTCCATTTTATTAGGTACATAGAAAAGCTACAAAAATATAATGTGGACTTTGGCGAGGCAGATGCAGTAAGTGGTAGTGATAATTCTGTTAGGATAATGAGTATACATAAAAGTAAGGGGTTAGAATTCCCAGTAGTATTTTGCTCAGGAATGGGCAAGACTTTTAACCAACAGGATGCAAGGGCTAAGATGCTAATTCATCCAGACTTAGGACTTGGTCCGGACTTTATAAATCCAGATATGAGAGTAAAGTCGCCCACCCTACTAAAGAAGGTAATTCAAAATAACATTGTTATAGAAAACCTAGGGGAAGAACTTAGGATTCTATATGTAGCAATGACAAGGGCCAAGGAAAAACTAATTATTACAGGGGCAGTTAAAAAATTAGAAGACCAGCTTGTGAAATGGAAAAGTATTTGTAAGCAAGAAACTAAGGAGCTATCCTTCTATCAAATTAGTAAGGCTAAGACCTTCTTAGATCTGATTATACCGGCTGTACTTAGACTTGATGGTTTAGAAGTCTATGAAGGTGGTAAACCATATCATTTTGAGTCTAAAGTTATTATTCCAAGTGCTGCAAGAATAATAATGAATATTCTTGACTTTAATGATTTGGCTGTCAGGGAATTAGTTGAACAAATAGAAAAGGAAGAGATAAAAGAGGAGCTTAGAAACTGGGATACTAACCATGTGTATAACAAAGACATAAGGGAGAA
>JAAYRG010000044.1 GCA_012518885.1 Clostridiales bacterium
GTTATAGTTTAAGCAGTCCCTTATTAAATATATAATTAATTGATTCTAATTACTTGTTTTTCTTATCTGTCTTTTCTAGAGCTTCCCATATTCCGTTTAGGTATGCTATACCAAGAGCACGGTCATATAGTCCGTATCCAGCTCTTGCTTGCTCATCCCAAATCATACGACCATGGTCTGGACGGATGTAAACATCTGGGCAAGTTTCATAGATAGCACGCATAATTTCGAACATATCTAAGTCACCATCTGCTGATAAGTGAGATGCCTCACGGAATCTCTTTTCTCCAAGATATTTTACGTTTCTAACATGAGTACATGCAATACGATCCATTTCACCAAAGTGACGGATTGCTGCAGGAATATCGTTATCAGGTGAAGAACCTAATGAACCAGTACATAGACATAAGGCATTAGCTGGACTATCTACTAATTTAACGATTCTATCAAATTGTTCTTTACTATGTGCTATTCTTGGAATACCAAACACTGGCCAAGCAGGATCATCAGGATGAACCGCCATTCTAACTCCAACTTCTTCACATGTAGGAATAATTGCTTCTAGGAAGTATTTGTAGTTTTCTAATAGTTTTTCTTCATCAACTGATTCGTATAATTTTAATACTCTATCTAGTTCAGCTAAACGCTCTGGTTCCCATCCTGGTAGAGTAAATCCACCTGAAGTTTCAGCTGTTTTTTGAACTAGCATCTGAGGAGTCATTCCCTCAAGTTCTTTTTGATCATAGTATAATGAAGTAGAACCATCTTCTTCTATTTCTCTGTTTAAGTCAGTACGTAACCAGTCAAATACAGGCATGAAGTTATATACAATAACTTTAATTCCGCATTGAGCTAAGTTTTTAATAGTTTGAATATAATTTTCAATATACTTATCTCTTGTAGGAAGTCCAAGTTTGATGTCTTCGTGTACGTTAACACTCTCAATTACTTCTACTTCTAAGCCAAAACTATTAACATGCTTAACATAGTCTTGAATTACTTCAAGTGGCCATACTTCTCCAGCTGCATATTGATCTAATACGCCCATTATACCTGAGCAATTTGGTATTTGGCGAATATACTTTAAAGGTACACTGTCATTCCCCTCACCATACCAACGAAATGTCATCTTCATAATCTTCACCTCTTAATTATATTTTCTTTCTTATATAAAATATTTTTTCCCTACAAAAAAATAGGAATCTCGACAATTGTAGAGTACCATATATTCAAAAGTTTATCAATAGCTAACAAGTTTGTTTAATATAAAAAAATTAATAAAAAAACCCTTGATATTCTCAAGGGTTTTGTCATATGATACATATTCATATAATTACTTTTTACGTTTACGTGCCGCTTCAGACTTCTTTTTACGTCTTACACTTGGTTTTTCATAATGCTCTCTCTTACGAATCTCTTGTTGGATGCCTGCTTTAGCGCAGTTTCTCTTGAAACGACGTAGAGCGCTATCTAATGATTCGTTTTCTTTTATCGTAACATTTGACATAGACTCACACCTAACCTCCCTCCAGTTGTGTATTGTGCCTATACAACTGTTTGGGTTTATAATTTTAAAGCACTATTAGAATTATAACATATTATAGTAATTCGTCAACTATTTTTACTTAGAAGAAATAACTTTTAAAAGGAATTTTTATATTAAAATCTACTAGATATCAGTAGTTGACAGAAGATTAAACATATTTGCCAAGTATTACCGGCGCTTGTTTAACAACTTCATCCATTCCTTCTGGATTCTTACCTCCAGCTTGAGCCATTTGTGGACGACCACCGCCTCCACCACCAACTAATACTGCCAGGTCTTTGATAATAGTTCCTGCTTTTATTCCTCTATCTACAAGACTATCTGATACCATTACAATTAAGTTTACCTTGCTACTATCTGTACTTGATGTTAATACTACAACACCTTCACCAAGTTTATCCTTAACTTGGTCTCCTAAAGTCCTTAGGCCGTTCATATCAGCACCTTCAACCTTAACCGCTATTAATTTAACACCGTTTACATCTACAACCTGTTCGAATATATCACCAACAGATTCTCTTGCAAGTTTATTCTTTAATTTTTCGTTTTCACTAGTTAGGGTTTTGATTTCATCATTAAGGTGTTCAATTCTTTGAACAAGTTTTGATGGCTCAACTTTTGCAACCCTAGCAGCCTCATTAAGAGTATTTTCGATTTCTTGATAATATTTTATTACATTTCTACCTGTTAAGGCTTCAATTCTTCTAACTCCAGCTGCAACACTTGCTTCTGAAACAATCTTAAAGGATTGGATGCTAGATGTATTACTAACATGGGTTCCACCACATAACTCCTTACTGAAGTCTCCCATAGAAACAACTCTTACAGTATCCTCATACTTTTCACCAAATAGGGCAGCAGCACCTGATTGTCTTGCCTCATCTAAGGACATAATATCAGTTCTAACAGGAAGAGAAGCTTGAATCTTTTCATTAACTAACTCTTCTACTTTACTAATTTCATCTTGGCTTAAGCCTTGGAAATGAGTAAAGTCAAAACGAAGTCTATTACTATCAACATAAGAACCAGATTGTTCTACATGGTTACCAAGAACAGTTCTAAGGGCCTTGTGTAAAAGATGGGTAGCACTATGGTTTCTAGCTGTGTCTTGTCTTTGGCCTTCATTAATAGTAAGGCTAACATAATCATTCACCTTAAAGCTACCAGTTTTAACCTTTCCTATATGGCCAATCTTATCACCTGGAAGTTTGATAGTATCCTCTACCTCAAACAAGCCTCCATCACTTGCTATAGTTCCTTTATCAGCAACCTGACCACCACTTGTAGCATAGAAAGGAGTTTCTTTTACTACTATTGTAGCTGATTGCCCCTCACATATCTCATCTACTACTTCTGTATCAGTTGTTAGGGCTAGTATAGTTGAATTAAAACTAGTTTCATTATAACCAACAAAATCAGAATGTATATTCTTATCTAATTGAAGGTATACAGTTTCTTCTGCACCCATATAATTAGTTTCTGTTCGTGCAGCTCTAGCTGTTTGCTTTTGTACTTCCATAGCCTCCTTAAAACCTTCTTCATCAACAGAAATTCCCTTTTCTTCAAGAATCTCTTTAGTAAGGTCAAGTGGGAAACCATAAGTATCATATAACCTAAAGGCATCACTACCTGATAGAGTAGTTTTTCCCTCACTTACAAGTTTAGCCTCTAAATCTTCAAGGATACTAAGACCTTGGTCTATTGTTTTATTAAAATTATCTTCTTCAATGCTGATTAATTTCTTAATATATTCACTTCTATCTTCTAGTTCAGGATATCCATCTTTTGATTCATCAATTACAACAGAAGATAATCTCGCTAAGAATTTTTCGTTAATTCCTAGAAGACGTCCATGTCTTGCTGCACGTCTAAGTAGTCTTCTTAAAACATAACCTCTTCCCTCATTAGAAGGAATGATTCCATCACCTGTCATAAAGGTAACTGAACGAATGTGGTCAGTAATTAAACGGATTGATACGTCCTTATTAGGGTCTTCTCCGTAGGTAAGGCCTGCAATTTCACATACCTTATCCCTAATTGCCTTTATAGTATCGATATCAAATATTGAACCAACGTCTTGTACTATAGTTGCTAGCCTTTCAAGCCCCATTCCTGTATCAATATTCTTATTCTCTAGTTCTTCGTAATTGCCGTTACCATCACCGTTAAATTGGGTGAAAACATTGTTCCAAACTTCTATAAATCTATCACATTCACAACCTACTGTACAGTCTGGTGAACCACAACCGTATTTTTCACCCCTGTCATAAAATATCTCTGAACAAGGACCACAAGGACCAGCCCCATGCTCCCAGAAGTTATCTTCCTTACCAAATCTAAATATCTTCTCTTTAGGTAAGCCAATTACCTTGTTCCAAATTTCATATGCTTCATCATCATCTAAGTATACTGATGCATATAATCTTTCAGGGTCAAGTCCAATTACCTTAGTTAGAAATTCCCAAGACCATTGTAGGGATTCCTTTTTAAAATAATCACCAAATGAGAAATTACCTAGCATTTCAAAAAATGTACCATGTCTATCTGTCTTACCAACATTCTCTATATCACCAGTACGGATACACTTTTGACAAGTAGCAATTCTATTCTTAGGCGGAATTTCTTGTCCAGTAAAATATGCCTTTAAAGGTGCCATACCTGCATTGATCAATAATAAACTCTTATCGTTCTCAGGTATTAATGAGAAACTCTCAAGTATTAAGTGTTCTTTACTTTCAAAAAAGTCCAAGAACATTTTTCTTAGTTCATTTGTCCCGTATACTTTCACTATTACTGCCTCCTAGCATTAGAGCTTGTATAATATTTAACATATTCTCTTAAGTTCGTATAAATTTCACAGTTTTTATATCGTAAATAATTTATTACTAATAATCAATTATATAAATGATTCAATTATTTGTCAATTATTTAAAAACTTATTATCCCAAGGTGGTCAAGTAGTATTTTAAAAGCCATAAGAATCAGTATAATTCCTCCAAGCATCTCTGCCTTAGACTTATATTTAAATCCAAATACATTGCCTATCTTTA
>JAAYRG010000258.1 GCA_012518885.1 Clostridiales bacterium
CTTGTATTTACTTTAATGGGGCTACATTGATGTACATGACTATAAATCATATCAGTAGTGGATATTTTTATGAACAAAGAAATATTTAAAATAGATTAAGTTGATAAAATATTGGAATTTATAAGATATAATTAAATTGGTGGTGCGCCAGTTCGGTGTGCAGAATGAAGCTGGTGGGAATCCAGTACAGAAAGGAATAGTCATCCATCTGTTATCCAGCCTTGGAGCCGAAATCGTGAGGTAAGGTTTAAGCGTAGGTAGGAAACAAGACGAGCCGCAATGCGAAAGCGTGAAGTAATGGAGCCTCGTTAGATTATATAAAGCGGAAGCCGATACCGTCACCTAGGTAGCAGGCAACACCGAATGTTCGTTAAAGACGAGAACAGGGGAGTTCCGCCGGGGTCTTAGAGCGTGGCGAGTTTTAGACAGTCAAGCTGTGCATACCTGGGAGGTCTTGTGTATTCCTAGAAAGGTATCTTCTGTGCAAGGAGCATTTCATCTAAGACAGAAGAGAAGATACGCAAGAAGTCGGATTAGTTCATAGTACCGAGGAAACGAGTAACGACCGTGGAGGGAAGGGACTAACATATAAATTGCTTTCGGAGCAAAACATTCGTCACACTGGAGGTGGCAACAATAATGGGAAATGCGTATTCGGAAATAGCGTTACAGGCAAGCAAGCATAAAAAAGTACAAACAATAATGCACTATGTTAGATATCAGCTATTATTGAGAAAACACCCGATATTAAAACCGAAAATTTATGCTAGCGTGTGGTAACTTAATGATTTATATGAAGAGCCTAATGCCTTAATAGGGCACGTTGGGTTCTGTGAGGGGCTAAAGACAGCCATCTCACTATTACAAGGAATATTTTCACAAAGTGAGGTGAAAGTCGAGAAGTCTACTCGACATATATATGAAAAAGAAAATTTTAATTATTGACGATGAATTAGATATGGTAAAAATGCTAAGGAATTTTTTCAGGCTAAAGGACTTTGATACTACCGAAGCATATAGTGGTGAAGGAATTTTGGACAAGTTGGAAGAAAATCCTGATATCATACTTTTAGATATAAATATGCCAGGGATTGATGGATTTGGAGTATGTAAAGAGATTCGTAATAAAACAACTTCCCCAATACTATTTTTAACTGCAAGAGGTTCTGAAACCGATAGAGTTAAGGGATTAATGATAGGTGGAGATGACTATATTGTAAAGCCATTTTCCTTAAATGAGTTATATGCTCGAGTCTACTCTCATTTGCAAAGAGAAGAACGAAAAGGAATAGTAGCAGATAATAAATCATCACACCTTATAATTGACTATAGCTCAAGAACTGTTCATTACAAAGAGAAAGAAATAATCTTCACTAAGACAGAATTTGATATCATTGAGCTACTTTCATCGCATCCTAACATGATTTTTGACCGTGAGAAGATATATAGCTCCTTATGGGGCTATGAGGCAATGGGAGATAATTCTGTAGTAGCTGAACATATTCGAAAAGTTCGGGCTAAAATATCAGAGGTTACGGATAAAGAGTATATACAGACTGTTTGGGGAGTAGGGTACAAATGGGTTGGTTAAAAAATCTTTCATCAAAATGGAGTCTAAAAAAGAGTTTTGTTATTTATTTATTAATATTTCTGATATTAGGCATTGCTCTGGCTAAGATAAATTCCATATTGATTAAAAACTATGAGATCAAAAGTATAAATGAATATATTAGAAGTGATATTATAGATGGGAGAGAATATTATATTCCATCAGAACAGAATCTATCTATTTTTAAAAACTATATGTATAGAGTGTTATTTCTTTATAAAGACCTTGCTGTTGTTATCCATAGTATATTATTCTCTTTATTTGGATTTTATATATATTATATACATAAATTACGGGAGCCAGTTGATTATATTTGTAATATTAGGGAAGATAATATTAATGATATACCTAATGGAGACAATGAACTTATCTTTGCATGTAAAAAGATTACCAATGAGATGAAAAGCCTAAAGGAAGAAAAGATTAAGGTTTGGAATCAATACGATGCTTTTAATCACATGGTATCATCTATGAGCCATGATATGAAAAATCCTCTAACTATAGTAAAGGGCGACGTAGATATATTAGAAATGATAGATATAGAAGATGATAACAATATAAAATCAGAAACTATACAGTCTATAAAGAAGAATTTAATTCGGATAGAAAAATATTTGGACCGTGTCAATTATCTACAGTCTATGGATCAATTGAGAATAAATAAAAAGTCTATTAATATTTTGGATTTTATTGAAACATTAAAGAATAATGCTAAAATGTTAAATTCCAATAAGCATATCCATTGGATTATTCCTAAAGAAGATATAATCATTAATATTGATGCATATCACATAGAAGAAGGATTTGAAAATGTATTAAACAATGCATTAACTCATGCAAATTCAAATATCTATATAGATATAGGAGTAAAGGATAAAAAAATGTTAATATCTATCCAAGATGATGGCAAAGGATTTAGTGGGGAAGCTCTTAAGTATTCAACTCAAAAATTTTATTCAGAGAATCCACAGTCTGGAAATATGGGATTAGGGCTAAATATAACAAAACATATAATGGAGAGGCATGGTGGAAATTTAATAATTAAGAATCACAATAATGGAGCATTGGTAGAAATGATAATTAATTTATAGAACTTGAAAAAGAATTGAAAATTATTTGTTACACTCTTCTTAAGAAAAGGAGAGTGTATTTTTATGTCAGAAAAAATTGAAATAAGAAATCTAAATGTTAGTTATGGAAATAAACAAGTATTGTTTGATGTATCTCTAACAATAGATAGGGGTATGTTTGGTCTTTTAGGAAGAAATGGAGCTGGTAAATCTACTCTAATGAAGACTTTGGTTGGGTTAGTTCCTATCCAATCTGGGGAAATAAGCATATGTGGTATTTCAAGTGAGAACAAAAAAGATTTACGCTCTATAATTGGGTATTTACCACAGGAATTTAACATGTATCCTAATATGAAAGTAGATGAGGCTTTGGATTATTTAGGAACTTTATCGGAAATGAAGTCTAGAGTGTTGAGGGAGAGAATAGAAAAGGTTCTAGAAATTGTAAATCTTAAAGAAGATAGGAGTTTGAAGGTAAAGGCTTTATCTGGGGGGATGAAAAGAAGATTAGGTATTGCTCAAGCAATACTTCATAATCCAAAGGTATTAATTGTAGACGAACCTACAGCTGGGCTTGATCCTGAAGAAAGAATTCGATTTAGGAATCTATTGTCTAATTTAGCTGAAGATAAGATAGTTATTTTATCTACTCATATCGTTGGAGATATAGAAATGACCTGTAACCGATTATCCGTTTTAA
>JAAYRG010000259.1 GCA_012518885.1 Clostridiales bacterium
AGAATTGTTACCTGATAGCGAGAGATTAACTAAGTTTGGCAGGATACTTAGAAGTACATCACTGGATGAACTGCCAGAATTGTTTAATATCTTAAAGGGGGATATGAGTATAGTGGGGCCAAGGCCATTAGCTGTAGTCTATCTGCCTTATTATACAGAAGAAGAAAGAAATAGACATAGCGTACGACCAGGACTTTCAGGTTTAGCACAAATCAACGGAAGAAATACTGTGACATGGGAAGAAAGATTTGCTTATGATCTTGAGTATGTAAGTAAAATAACATTATTAGGTGATTTTAAAATTATTTTAAGAACTTTTTATATAGCACTAAAAAGAACTAATATAGGAGAGCGAGGAGTTGACTCACCACCTGATTTTGATTTATATAGAATAAATATGCAAGGGAGAAACGATAAGAATGAATATTAAAGGAAAGTTTGTTACCTTAAGAGCAATGGAATTAGAAGATCAAGATATGTTAAGAGAAATGATAAATGACCCAGAAATAGAAAAGATGGTTGGTGGATATTCATTCCCTATTTCTAAAGTACAACAGAATAGATGGTTTGAAGCTAATTCAAATAATAATAGTAATATTAGATTAATTATTGAAACTGAAGAAGATGGTGCTATAGGTTTTGCAAACTTGGTAGATATTGATTGGAAAAACAGAAGAGCATTTCATGGTATAAAAATTGCAAACAAGCAATTTAGATCTCGTGGTATTGGAACTGACACGGTTATGGCAATCATGAAATATGCATTTGAAGAATTAAACTTAAATAGACTAGAAGGTACAATTATAGAATATAACAAACCTTCATTAAAATTATATTGTGATAAATGTGGATGGAAGATTGAAGGGACTAAACGTAAAGCTGTTTTTAAAGGTAATGAATATCATGATGAATATGTTCTTGGGATACTCAAGGAAGATTATCTTGAACTCGTAAGTGCGAATAACTATTGGGGGTAATGATGTATTGTATAAGGAAATTGGAAGTGAATTTTGGATTTCTGATCTAGTTACATCAGAAACAAAAACCATGCCCGAATGGTTGAGTTCGTGGGGGGAATATATTCTTACTTCTTCTGGGAGAGGAGCATTATCATTAATACTACAAAAAGTAGAACCCAGAAGTAAGATAGCCTTGTTACCTTCTTACATCTGTGAATCGGTTATTAGCCCTTTTTTAGAGTATGGATATTCTTGTTTGTTTTATGATATAGATGAAAATTTAGAAGTATTAATTGAAGATATTAATGTAACAAGTGACATAGGAATTTTCATGCATATGGGATACTTTGGTTTCCCGACCAACAATTCATTAGAAGATATAACGGAGAAATTTAAAAAAAAGTCTACAATAATAATTGAAGATATAACTCACACCTTGTTTTCAGATTACATAAGAAGTAATCACAATGATTATTATATAGCAAGTTTAAGGAAATGGATGGGTCTGCCTAGTGGAGGCTTTTTATCATCGCCACATGGGGATATTAATAGTGAGTTAGAGAAGAATTATACTTTTTCGAATATTAGGAAACATGCTCTTCTTAAAAAGGCAAGGTATATAGAAGGTTCTAACGATGAATTAAAACCTCAAATACTAGAACTTTTTGCAGAGGCAGAGGAACAGTTAGATGGAGATGTGCTTCCTTATGGTATAGATGAATTATCAAAAACATTAATACGCAAAAGTAATATTAATGATTTAATTGAGAGAAGAAAATCAAATTTTGAGTTTCTATTGAATGAATTAAGGGAATTGAAGTTTATTAAGCCAGTATTTGAAAAGCTTCCAAAGCAAGTATGTCCATTGTTTTTTCCTGTATATATAAAAGGGGACAGATTAAAAATAAGAAAATATCTTTCAGACAATAAAATATATTGCCCTATTCACTGGCCTATTCCAGAACAGGTGAAAATACTAAAAAATTATAAAGTTAATTATATATATAACAATATATTGTCAATACCATGTGATCAAAGATATGAAAATGATGATATGTCAAAAATAGTAAAGGTGCTATATAATTAATGAGGCACAGAATGAAAGGATGTTTTACCTTGCTTTCGATTATAAATATTGAAGAAAATGATAAGTGGAATACAATAGTCAAGAGCTTTGATAATCATGATATATATTATCTGGCTGATTATACAAAGGCCTTTAAAATACATGGTGATGGAGAACCGATACTTATATATTATCAAGATAAATATATCAGGGCTATGAATGTTGTTATGAAAAGAGATATAGAAAAGGATAGGAATTTTAATGGAAAGCTTGAATCCGGGGTATTCTTTGACCTAACAACTCCATATGGTTATGGTGGATTTATTATTGATGGAGATATAAATAATGATAGTATAAAAAAGTTAGATGAGGCTTATTCAAATTATTGTAGATCGAATAATATTATAAGTGAATTTGTAAGATTTCATCCAGTAATAAATAATTCTGCTGTAAATAAGGCTATTTACGATGTTGTAGATTTAGGGAGCACTATTACAATTGATTTGAAATCGAAAGAGCAGATTTGGAAGGACTTAACTAGTAAGAATAGAAATGTTATTAGAAAAGCCATTAAATCAGGTGTAGAAATATATTGGGGTAGGAGTCTAGAGCTCGTTGAAGAATTTATTCCTCTTTATAATGCTACAATGAATAAAGATAACGCTACAGATTATTATTATTTTGACAAGGCCTTTTACCAGAGTGTTTTAGAGGATTTAAGATATAATTCCTTGATTTTCTACGCTTTATATAATCATAAGATAATATCCATTTCAATGATTTTATTTAGTAACAACAAGATGCATTATCATCTGTCTGCTTCTGATAGAGAATATCAGAGTCTAGCTGCAACGAATCTTCTTCTATACGAAGCTGCTTGTTGGGGATGTGAAAATGGATTTGAAGCCTTTCACTTGGGTGGAGGATTAGGTAGTAAAGAAGATAGTTTATATAAATTTAAAGCAGCATTTAATAAAAAATCAGATACATATTTTTCGATTGGGAAAAAGATATTTGACAAAGAAAAATATGAGGAACTGATAAATA
>JAAYRG010000260.1 GCA_012518885.1 Clostridiales bacterium
CATAAAAAAGTACTAGGACAAGAGTAGAGATATAAGTATAATATTGGGCATAGGATAAAATCCTAGCCCTTTATTTTTTATTTATACCCATTTTAAACTAGAATAAAGAAAATATTGATAAAGAACTTGCCATTAATTTTATATTGTGTTATAATGCCTATGTTAAAAAACACGTATACTGATTTTTGGCTTGGTGCCTTATGGTCTGTCAAAAATGTGAGGTATACGGAAGAATAAAACCAAATGGAGGAAAGAAATATGAGCGTTGTTTCAATGAAGCAATTATTAGAAGCTGGTGTACATTTCGGACACCAAACAAGAAGATGGAACCCTAAAATGGCGGAGTACATCTACACAGAAAGAAACGGTATTTACATTATCGACTTACAAAAAACAGTAGGTTTAATTGACCAAGCTTACTATGCAATCAAAGATGTTGTTGCTGAAGGTGGTACTGTTTTATTTGTAGGAACTAAAAAACAAGCACAAGATGCAATCAAGGAAGAAGCTCTTCGTTGTGGAATGCACTATGTTAACGAAAGATGGTTAGGTGGTATGTTAACTAACTGGAAAACAATTAAGAGCAGAATCCAAAGACTTAGAGACATCGAAGCTATGGCAGAAGATGGAACATTTGATGTATTACCTAAGAAAGAAGTTATTCAAATTAAAAAAGAATGGGAAAAACTTGAAAAGAACTTAGGTGGAATCAAAGACATGAAGGGTATTCCTGATATTATTTTTGTTGTTGATCCTAAGAACGAAAAAATCTGTGTTCAAGAAGCACACTTACTTGGTATACCTCTAATCGGTATTGCAGACACTAACTCTGATCCAGATGAATTAGATTATGTAATCCCAGGTAACGACGACGCTATTAGAGCAATTAAGTTAATCACTTCAAAGATGGCTGATGCTGTTCTTGAAGCTAATCAAGGTGTTCAATTAGCAGATGAAGTTGAAGTTGCTGATATCGAAGAAGAAGCAGAAGTAGAAGTAGAGTAATACATTACTGATACCTGGATTTAAATTATATATAATACTATAAAATATATTAATCTAAATCCATAATGGATTTAGATTAATTTTAAAAATCATATTAATGGAGGTACGCAATGCAAATTACAGCTGCAATGGTAAAAGAATTACGTGAAATGACTGGTGCTGGAATGATGGACTGTAAAAAGGCTCTTACAGCAACAGATGGTGATATGGATAAAGCAGTTGACTATCTAAGAGAAAAAGGTCTTAGCGCTGCAGAGAAAAAGGCTGGAAGAATTGCTGCAGAAGGTATTTCAGCAGTAACACTTGCAGATAATGGAAAAGTTGGTGCTATCGTAGAAGTTAATAGTGAAACTGACTTCGTTGCTAAAAACGAAACTTTCCAAGAATACGTAAAGGCAGTAGTTGAACAAGTTGCTAACTCAAATGCTAACAGTGTAGATGACTTCTTAGCAGAACCTTGGGCGCTTGATACTACTAAGACAGTTAAGGAAGAATTATCTACACAAATTTCTATTATTGGTGAAAACATGAACATCAGAAGATTTGAAAAAGTTGTTGCTGATAATGGATTTGTAGAGTCTTACGTTCATGCTGGTGGAAAAATTGCTGTATTAGTTAAGGCTGAATGTGACGTTGATAATGAAATAGCAAGAGAAGCAGCAAGAAACGTTGCAATGCAAGTAGCTGCAATTACTCCAAAGTATATTAGCAGAGATGATATTCCACAAGAATACATTGAGCATGAAAGAGATATCTTAAAAGCACAAGCTTTAAATGAAAACACTGGAAAACCAGAACATATTATCGATAAAATTATCGAAGGACGTTTAAATAAAGAATTAAAGGCTGTATGTCTTGTAGACCAAGAATACATCAAAGATTCTGATTTAACAGTTCAAAAATATCTTGACCAAGTATCTAAGGAACTTGGAACTAAGTTATCAATTACGCAATTTGTACGTTTTGAAACAGGCGAAGGTATCGAAAAGAAAGATGAAGACTTTGCTGCTGAAGTTGCAAAACAAATGGGACAGTAATGTCTAATTAAGCTATTACAAAAGCTCCGATAACTAGTTTGAAATAGGGGGCATGTCATGTCTATTCACAAATAGCTTGTCTAGATATGGCAGTTTATGGATTAATATTACATGTCCTATTTCAGGCTAGGCATGGAGCTTTTTGTATTAATCTAGTAGTATAATGCGGATTTTATTAAGGTTATCAAAGGAGAAAAGCTATGGAACTGCTTTATAAAGGTAAAACAAAAAATGTTTATGATTTACAAGATGGAACATATCTACTTAAATTTAAAGACGACGTAACAGGTAAAGACGGAGTTTTTGATCCAGGTGCTAACACTGTTGGACTTACTATAGAGGGAGTTGGTAAGGCAGGGATTAGTATCACAAAGTATTTCTTTGAGAAATTCAATGAAATGGGAATTCCTACTCACTATGTAGATGCAGATATTGATAATGCAACAATGAGAGTACTTCCAGCAACTTTTTTTGGGAATGGTGTAGAAGTAATCTGTAGATATAGAGCTGTAGGAAGTTTTATTAGAAGATATGGTATGTATGCGAAAGAAGGACAAGTTCTAGATGCATATGTTGAAGTTACCTTAAAAGATGATAAGAGAGAAGATCCGCTGATTACTGAAGATGCTTTAGAAATGTTAGGTATTATGACTAGAGAAGAATATAAGACTTTAGTTGACCTAACAAGAAAAATTAGCAATATTATAAAAGATGAACTAGCTAAAAAAGACATTGAATTGTACGATATAAAGCTAGAATTTGGAAGAGTTTCTGGTGACAATCATATTGCCCTAATTGATGAAATATCTGGTGGTAATATGAGGGCTTATAAAAATGGAGAAAAATTAGATCCATTAGAGCTAGAAAAATTAATTCTTTCATAAGCAAATTTAAAGTTTTTTAACAAAACAAATAACTATCCTTTATTGGACCAAATAAAGGATAGTTTGTTTTTGAGTATACGTAAATTTTTAATTGTTTATGAAGTACTTAATTAGCTTCTAATATTTTTAGATATATATGGATTTATTCCTCATTTATGATAAAATATATAAAAGAGCATATAGGGAGGAAAAATGTTTGGATGTGTTTAAATACACTATAGGTAAACCCAAAAAATGGCCTCACAAGAGAAGGGATAGAATGGAAAAATTAAGAAGAATACTAGTTCTACTACTTATAATTATTCCTACAGCCCTTTCAATTTATTTATTATTTAAAGTTAATTCCCTACAAAAGCAAATTGATATGCTAATGATAGACAGATACGGTATGACATATGCTCAGATGACTAATACTGATAATATTGCTCATGCTGCAGATGTAGATGATGCAAAAGATGATATAAATGATTCTGAAAAGACTGAAGATAATAAAGATATAGATGAAAGTGACATTGTAGAAGAAGATAACCTAGTAGAAGACGAAAATAATAAAGAAGAAGACGAGAATACAGA
>JAAYRG010000045.1 GCA_012518885.1 Clostridiales bacterium
AATTACGATAAATTTTTCTAATAAGGTCCGTTTTTTATCCATGGCAGAAACCATCATACACCACCTTTATGAGTTCATCATAGTTAATATATGGATGTCTTTAATAGCTATTATACTTTAAATATTGCTAAAGACAACTAGAATATATGGTTACATCCAACTATAAGAACATGACAAATGTCATACAGGAATGTGACGGCCTACACTACAAGGGGCTTCTAAGAGATTATATACTATAATTAAATAAATGAGAAAAGGTGATATATATGATAGTTAAGGCCAAGAACTTAGTAAAAAGATATAATACAAAGATTGCTCTTGATCACTTTAATATAGAAGTTGAGAAAGGAGAAATAGTAGGATTATTAGGCCCAAATGGGTGCGGAAAAACAACAGCCATAAATTGCATATTGTCACTTCTAAATTATGATAAGGGAGACATTGAAGTATTTGGCAAGAAAATGACTTCAAACTCTTATGAAATAAAGGGCCAAATAGGTCTAGTTCCTCAAGAAGTATCTGTTTTTGAAAACCTAACAGTAAGAGAGAATATTGATTATTTCGCTGGCTTATATATTGATGATAAAAGCTTAAGAAAGCAATATGTAAATGAAGCCATAGATTTTGTAGACCTAAAGGGTTATGAAAGATTTTATCCCCATAAATTAAGTGGGGGCCTAAAGAGAAGGTTAAATATTGCTTGCGGTATTGTCCACAAACCTAAACTAATTATCTTAGATGAGCCAACAGTAGCAGTAGATGCTCAAAGTAGAAACTTTATACTTGAAGGTATTAGAGAACTAAACAGGAAGGGAAGTACAATAATTTATACAAGTCACTACTTAGAAGAAGTAGAACAAATAGCTACTAGAATCGTAATTATGGATAATGGAAAAGACATTGTTTCTGGTACAACTCTTGAACTTAAGGAAATGATAACAACTTCAGAAAAAATAGTTATAAGTTTCCTTGAAATAGATGATAGGGTTGAAATGGAACTAAATAGTATTGCAAATGTAATAGAAGTAGAAAAAGTTAATGGAGATTATGTGATTAAGTTTGAAAATGGTGCAAACAACCTAACTAATCTTTTGGAATTTATTAAAAAACATAACCTAATCTATTCAAAACTATATAGTCAACAACCTACTTTAAATGATGTATTTCTAGAACTTACAGGGAAAGAATTGAGGGATTGATATGACTAGTTTGCTAAGAAATTGTATGTTTCAAGGGAAGTGTTATTTCAGAGATAGAAGTCAGGTCTTTTGGACAATGCTTTTTCCGATATTATTGGCAGTGTTTTTCAACTTAGCCTTTAGTGATATATCTTCTTCATCTATAGGAGAAATTAATATTGGAGCGAGTAAAGGAAATCCCATCCACTATATGCTTTCTAATAACGAGGTATTTAGACTATTGGAAATAGAAGAAGATGAATATGTAAAAATGCTTGAAAATGAGACTATTCATGTCTACGTGGATGAAAATCTTGACCTATACCTGTCTCAATCTGGAATCCGTCAATCAATAGTTAAAGAAGTAGTAGAGGAAATAAAGCAAACACTTGTCCTAGGAAGTCCCATAGGGGGAAGTGAACTTGAAGTAGATTATATTAAAAAAGAAAGGCAAGAGTCTGACCCTTATATAGTAATGTTCTATGCCCTAATCGCTATGGTTACAAGTTATGGACTATTTATTGGTATAGAAGTTGTGAGCAAGATACAAGCCAACCTATCAAATGTAGGGATTAGGCTAAATGCAACTCCCCTAAAAAAGGAGACCTTTCTTATTGCAGGAACCCTTGTTGCCTTATGCTCTAACCTTATATCCAACGGTGTTCTAATTATTTTCTTGCAATATATCCTTAAAAAAGATTTATTAACTAATATAGGGCATAGTTTAATACTTATATTCTTTGGCAATCTCTTTGGAGTATCCCTAGGTATTTTCATTGGTGCATCAAACAAGAAAGATAGTGGAGTTAAGGTATCAATCGGTACTGCCACATCCCTCTTCCTATCCTTTTTATCAGGGCTTATGGGACCTTGGATGAAAAATACAATAGATACAAAGGCTTCAATAATAGGCAGAATAAATCCTATTTCTATAATTACAAATAACTTATATAGAATAAACCTTCTTCAAAGCACAAAAAAACTAGGGGAGGGAATCATTATCCTAAGTATTTATACTCTGATTCTTTTATTTGCCTCTTATATGTTCATAAGGAGGAAGAGTTATGACAGTATATAAATATTTCTTAAAGATATCTTGGAAGAATAGATTTGCCATAGTATTATATGTTATCTTGTTTTTTGTTATAGTAATAATAAATAGCACAGACTTAAGTCCAGAAGATTTCGAACTAGCCTTTAAAGAAAATAAGCTTAATGTAGGTGTCATTGATAAGGAAAACAGTGATTTATCCAATGGATTAGTAGAATATATAAGAAGTAAAAATAACATTATAGAAACAAAAGATGACGAGATTTTCATTGAAGATCAGATATTTATGGGTATCGCCGATGGTGTAATAATAATTCCACCAGGATTTGATGAAAGTGTAGTCAGTCAAGGTCCAGCTCTTACCTTGTACACAGATGATAGGAACCCCAAGTCAGTCCAGATAGGTAGCCAAATTAATAAATATCTAGCACTTGCAAACATTTCCTATGAAAACGGAAGTTACAACCTAGACAAGGTGGCAAATGCTTTACAAGAAAGTGCAAAGGTCACTTTTACAGACGATAATGGAGAAGTAGAGAGTAAGGTAAGGGACTTGGTGAATCTATACTTTAACCTAGCAGGTTATGCAATAATAGCTATTTATATTATGGTGATTGGGCTAGTAATGTCAGAAATAAATAAGGAGCAGATAGTTAATAGGAGAAATGTCTCATCAATAAAATTAGTAAAGTATAATTTGCAAATACTACTGGGTCAGCTAACATTAGCAGGACTAACAACATTAATATTCCTTGTTGGATTTGTAGTATGGAAGGGGACATATATTGAGTTAATTAATTATGATAAGTATATAGTTAATATAATAGTATTCTCGGTATCTATCCTAAGTTTGACCTTCCTTGTTACTAACATCACTAATAATAAATATGCAATCATGGCAATAGCAACAGTCTTATCCCTAGGAATCTCTTTTATATCAGGTGTAATGGTTCCGCAAGATTTATTAGGGGAAAATGTACTAAGTATTGCAAAGTTTTTCCCTGTTTATTATTTCGTCAAGGCTAATAATGCTAATACTAGTTCTTTGTTAGGAGTTAGTGGTGAGTTATTAATGATGACTCTATTCTCCCTTGTGTTTTTACTTATGGGGATTATTATGTCAAAGGGTCTCTCAGGGGGACGTAACTCCTAGCACATAAGTGGTCATGTTTTGGGGACTTATTATTTAAGACACACCTAGCTTATGTAGTAGGTCTTAAGTAGTAGGTCCCCAAAGTATGAATCCTATTATGGGATATAAGATTGGTCCTTGTAACGCATTACCACTGGTTCTTTGCAAACTCTACAAAGGCAAACATGTCTTTAATATCTAGTTTTCTACCATCATCTAATACAACATATCCGTTCCAATATCCAAACAATTGATGGCAGATATTATCAACATATAGTAACTCTATATCTGTAACCTTATCAAATATAGGCTTAAACTTCATTTCAAACCTACCATCACTAGATGTAAAATCAATTCTTTCCTTTCCAACCTTGTTATAATAAATATCGTCTAGCTTGTGAGTCTTACCATTAAAAAAGAGAGCGTTCTCAGTTGCATATTTGGTATCTCCAAAGCCCCCAATATTAAAACCAAACCTGTCATCACCTAGTATCTTGCTTCCATTGCCCCACCACCACTTATGTTTTAGTGGGAGATTGCCCCTAGCCCAGTCTATAAGTCCTAGGCTCTCATCACCGATTGTAAAGGTCTTACCATCAATAAATACAGTACCCTCAGCCTTCATGCAACTTTGTTTGTAGTTGTGATAAAACTTCTTTGGATGCCAAAATGGTGTAACTACCAATATACCCTCGTCATCTACAGGATGGGTTAAACTAATGTCAACATGACAATCACCAAGGGTCTTATTTTTAACGTCAAATACAAAATGTCTTCTCCCGTCCTCAACCTCAATCCTAGCCTTATAATTTTTGGTATCTCTTGTATATACGATATTGGAATTAGCTGATGGGGCAAAGCCAAGACGTCTTAGCGGAAAGGGTATAAGGGAATTAAGAGCGTAGCAATTGTTCTTATAATCAAATATCTCAAAACTCATTACACCTGCAAGGGAAATATGTCCGTATGTAATTTTAACGGTAAATTCTTCGTTAGAAATCTGGTAGAAGTCCCATTCTTTTAACCTAAATAAGTTAATTGCTTCATTGTTAGTCGCTAAAGTAGGAGTAGTGGCATATCCATATTGTAGGGGCCGACCACTCTTATCTAACAGAACTTTGTTGTTTTCTAATAGGGTATTACGCATTAAGACACCTCCTGTGATTAATTAACATAAATTAGTATAATTGGATAATTATGGCTATATTCTAACATCTGTATAGATATGAGTCAAATGTTTCTACACTATCACGGCTTATTAAAAATACTCATCTAGGGCACTCAAACGGTACTTTTTAGGAGGTAGCCCCACAAGTCTTTTAAAAACAGTAATAAAATAATTGTAATCTTTAAAGCCGCACATAAAAGCAATTTCATAAATAGGAAGTTCAGGTTGTTCAATTAGGAGTTTTTTAGCCCTTTCAATACGTAAAGTCCTAATGTGCTGGGCTATGCCCATACCATAGTTATGGTGTGAAATCTCATAAAGCCTTGTTTTTCCTATGTTAAAATGATTACATAAGCGCCCTACATCAATATCCTTTGTATAGTGTTCAAGAATATATTCATCAATAAGCACAGGTAGTTCCTTTTGGCGAAAAGTTGCCATACGTTCAAGGCAAAGGTATGAAGCAACAGCTTGTAAGATATGTGATGCTGATTCAATGTAGTCTTTAGTAATAATTGGTTGACTAATACAGGCATCATATAGGCCTTTCATATCAATCTTATAGGACCTACATAAGCTGCTAATTTGCCTCCAACCCTCTTCGTAAGAAGGGTAAGAAAAAACATGGCCAAATAGTAAGTAGCCTATAACAATATTACCCATATAAATGGGAGCGATACTTTCTGTTAGGCCGGCATGACAAAGGTATGTATAAGTAGAACGACGTTTAGCAGCAGTTTCACAGGCGTGTTTGTCACATTTTATACATTCATTTTTACCAGATTCATCAGAACGTATTATTTGGCAAAATTCAGGCAGATGCTTTGGATATGCGGCAAGTTCTCGGAAATTATCATCAAACACCGTAATACGAATACGTGTCAAAGTAAAGAAATCCTTCAATATACTATTAAGTTTAGTTAGGTTAAAACTTGATATCATGGAAACATCCCCCCAGATTCTTTATGAAAAACATATCATAATTAGCGAACAAAATCAAAGTAAAAAGGACGAAAAAGTATATATACATTGTAGAGTATTATGTAAAATAATGCTAAGTATAGATATAAATAGGATATTATCAAGGTGATATTTTTTAAGAGTAAGCCCAAGTGTAATATACAAAAACAAAGTTACAAAGTTGCATGGTAGCTTTACCTATTAGTAAAGGAGTAATCATATGAAGGTTGCAGGACTTGATATCGGAACTACAGGTTGTAAATGTACAGTATTTGATGCAAGTGGTAATTATGTAGATAAGGCATATAAAGACTATCCTATAAAGAGGGATGTAAGTGGCCACGAAATCGATGTTTCGGCTATTATGGATGGAGTTTATGAAGTAATATCTGAGATGGCAAAAAGGTACCCTGATATCGCTGGGATTGGAGTTACAAGTTTTGGAGAAACCTTTGTTATGGTTGATGGAAAGGGAAAGCCTCTTCATCTGGCTATGCTTTATACTGACCCTAGGGGTAAAGAAGAGTGTAATGAGCTAATAAGCAAACTTGGATCAAAGAAAATTGCAGAGATAACTGGCCTAAGACCACATGAAATGTATAGTATTTCTAAAATTATGTGGATTAGAAAACATATGCCAGATATTTATGCTAGGGCTAAGAAGATTTATCTAATGGAAGACTATGTGGTGTATCATTTGACAGGAAAGAGTCAAATTGATTATTCACTAGCCACAAGAACCATGGCTTTTGATATAAGAGCCTATAAATGGAGCAAGGAAATATTTGATGCAGCAGGTGTAGATATTAGTCTTATGTCAGACCCTGTTCCAACGGGAACCCCTGCTGGTAAGATCACACTAGAAGCAAGTAAAAAGACTGGTTTGGGACTAGAAACTAAAGTTGTGTCCATAAGCCATGACCAAGTAGCTGCTGCTATAGGGGCAGGGGCCTTTAATAGTTCAACTGCTGTTGATGGGGCCGGAACTGTAGAGTGCCTTACACCAATATATGACTCCATACCACCTATAGAAGCTATGTATGATGGCTACTTTTGTGTAGTTCCTTATGTAACACCAGGAAAGTATGTTGCTTATGCCTTTTCATATACAGGTGGGGCCCTAATTCAGTGGTGCATAGATAACCTTTCAAAGAAGGAAAAAGAGCTAGCTAAAGAGGCAGGAATATCAGTATATACCATGTTAGAAGAGGGCTATAGGGGACCAACAGGCTTACTTGTACTGCCACATTTTGCAGGTGCTGCGACACCTTATATGGATACTGGGTCAAAGGGTGCCATCCTAGGACTAACAGTTGACACATCAGTAAGAGAAATCTACCAGGCCTGTATGGAAGGTGTAGTATACGAAATGAAACTAAATATGGAATACTTACACAAGTCTGGAGCAAGCTTTAATATGCTTCATGCAACTGGTGGAGGAGCAAACTCTAAGGTTTGGATGCAGATGAAGGCCGATATACTAAATATTCCTATTACAGCCCTTAAGACTGTGGACGCTGGAACAGTTGGAAGTGCAATGTTAACTGGAATCGTAGTAGGATGTTTTAAGGATTTAAACGAAGCTGCTAGGGCAATGATAGAGAAGAAGAAGGTCTACCAACCAAGGGCTGATATGCACGAGAAGTATAATAAGATTTATGAAAAGTATCGTAAGCTCTATAAGGCGGTTAGGCCACTTGTCTAGTTAGGCTTAGTGAGGTAATTTACAACATACCTATACATAATCACCAAAAAATAACAAAATATCACGTAGATATCACTAATAATTACTATGTGACAACGATAAAACTTTGACAAAATAGATAAAATAAGTTAAAATATTATATGAAAATAGATGAATTAACAAATGAAATTTACTCATCAGACTTAAGAAAAATAAAAAGTACATAAAATAATCGTTTGAAATGATTGTTGTTATATTACTAATAGTTAATTCTGCCTTGTGTTTAGTAACAACCATGATCTATAAAGCTAATAGAAGTATATATCTTGCATCTTTTGTATGACCTTAGAATATATATAGGTAATTATATAAATTTATATTTATATAAATTATAAAGGAGGAAAAGGAGGAAAGATAATGAAAAAGAAATTACTTAGCTTGATGGTATGTATTATTATGGTAGCAAGTTTACTAGCAGCATGTGGTACTAAAGAAACCGGAGGAGATACGGAAACTAAAGACACCCAAGCACAGGAAACTAAAGCAGAAGAGACTAAGGCAGAAGAAACTAAAGATGAGGGTGGAGATTCTGATGTAAAAGAAAGCTTTACATTCGGTTACACCTGTATGGACGGTACAAACCCTTTCTTCGTTATCATCGAAGAAACAATGCGTAATCTTGTTGAAGCTAACGGAGACACACTTATTTCAACTGACCCAGCTAATGATGTTACCTTACAAATTACCCAAATTGAAGACATGATTACTCAAGGTATTGACGCAATCTTCCTTAACCCTGCAGAAGCAGAAGGTATTCTTCCAGCACTTGATATGTTAAAAGATGCAGGCATTCCTATTATTAACTTCGATACAGAAGTAGCAGAGATGGAATACGTTGCTTCCTATATTGGTTCTGATAACTATAACGCAGGCTATGTTTGCGGTGAAGACTTGGTTAAGAAGGTTCCTGAGGGAGGAAAGATTATAATTCTTGACTCTCCAACAATGAACTCAGTTGTAGACAGGGTTAACGGATTCATAGATGCAATTGAAGGCAAGGGCTTTGAAATTGTTGCTCAGCAAGACGCTAAAGGTAACCTAGAAATTGCTATGGGTATTGCAGAAGACTTACTACAAGCTCATGGTGACGTAGTTGCTATCTTTGGTGGTAATGACCCTACAGCTCTAGGTATCTTAGCAGCAGCTAATGCAGCAGGCCTTGAAGATGTTCTTATCTACGGCGTTGATGGTTC
>JAAYRG010000261.1 GCA_012518885.1 Clostridiales bacterium
ATAGATAGTTATTATTTAAATATTCACACTATAAGCATATCATATATTTTACATTTACAATAGACACTAACCAAAATTCCCCTAAACTGTGAAACATAAAATATACATACATATTTACTTGAAACCTTCTAGACCTTGCTATTTCAATCTATTTATTCTATGTATTCCAGCTGTTTTTCTCAAATATGATCCAATCTTATGCCTGAATGGACTTGAGAAGTTGACAGGATAAAAACAAAGCAAGAATTAAGCAGAAATCATCTGTCTAAGTCTTGCTTTGCTTTAAATGATTTTAATTTTAATACTTAACAAACTTATATTTTCAGAATATCCAATAAGTTATTAAGTCAGGTGACAGGCTTGGTTGCCTTTCTCTAGCCTTCAGCAGGTGGTTCAGCTGGTGTTATAACTCCATCCTCATCAATAGTTGGAGCAGCTGTAATAGCACTACCATCAGTATACCAGACTAAGATTAATTCTTGGTTTTTTTCTATCTTAAACCCAGCACCCGATTCAAGTAATTGGACATCATCCTTCATCCCTTCTACTTCGATTAATTCAGTTTCATCATCTGTTGTAATGGTAACATTGCCAGCAATATTACCCTCTGCTAACCCTATCGCAATTGCACTATTTATAGTAGCAAAAGTTGCTTTATCAGCAGCTATTTTTGCTCTTCCTTGTGCACCTGTCAACCTCGGAATCGCTATCGCTGCCAATATACCCAAAATAGCAATTACTACAACTAGTTCAATAAGGGTGAACCCCTTCTTGTTTCTTTTTTTGTTAATCCATTTTAACATTTAAAATCCTCCTTGTTTTGTTTTTGCTTAATATATATAAATTTTATTAAAGCCTTAATTATTATATGGTGTTTACCATTTCAAACATTGGTAGTGCCATGGCTATTACTATAAATCCTATGACTACTGCCATGCCGACTAATAGTATTGGTTCTATTAGGGTTGTCATTCTTTGGAGACTCATCTCTACTTCATCGTCATAGAAGTCTGCTGTCTTGGCTAGGATATCGTCTAATGCTCCTGATTCCTCACCTATGCTGATCATGGAGTCCACCATTGGTGGGAATATCTCCATTGACTTCACCGCCCTTGATAGGGCTGCTCCCCTTCTTATGCCATCCATGCTATTTGTAAGCTTGTCCTGGACAACCACATTGTTTAGGACTTTCCCTACTACTTCCAATGCTTGAAGTAGTGGAATCCCTGATGCCATAAGTGTAGATAGGGTCCTTGTGAACCTTGATGTGATTATCTTGGTATTAGTTACCCTTATTCCTGGTATTTTAATCTTTAAACCATCAACAAACCTTCTACCTTCATGAGTTGATATAAAATATATCCCTCCAACAAGAATAATTATAACTGCTAGTCCAAAAATATACAAGTAGTTTTGTAGCCAAGAACTCATATCCAATAAAATTTGTGTTGGCCAGGGTAAGGCTGTACCACTACCATCAAACATTCCAATAAAAGTGGGCAAAACTGCAACTAACATAAATATAACCACTGATATGGATACGACTATTAAAGCAGTTGGGTAGATCAAGGCTGATTTGATCTTACTTTCTAATTTGTTTTCTTGTTCAAAATGATTTGCCATTCTTTCTAAAATAGTATCTAAAGTACCACTGACTTCTCCAGCTTCAATCATATTTATAAGTATTGGTGGAAAAACATTGGCATGATTATTCATAGCTTCAGATATGGTGAACCCTTTCTGAACATCTTCATATATGGCCTTCAAAGCGGCCTTAAGGGTTTTATTACTGGTTTGAGCTTCTAATATATCAAAGCACTTAACTATACCTATACCTGCATCCACCATAGTATAAAACTGTCTGCAGAAAACTGCTAAGTCTTTCTTCTTTACTTTGGTTGAGAATAGAGATATTTGAGCATCTGCCCCTATATCCTTTTCCACTGATACAGGTAGATAATCATTGGTTTTTAGCATAGTTAATACATCAGACTCTTCACTGGCTTCAAAGAAGCCTTCAATAGATTCTCCTTCTTTAGTTATTGCCTTATATTTATATATCATATTATCCCTCTATAAAATAAATTTTTTTATATGTTCTTGATTGATGGCATTTGTCAAAGCAGTTTCTTTTGAAATTGCACCCTTCCTATAAAGTTCTAGTAGAGAGTTGTCCA
>JAAYRG010000008.1 GCA_012518885.1 Clostridiales bacterium
CTGTTATATACAGGATCAGCTAATACATCTCTTTTTTGTATATGTCCTTTACGTGGCACGTCTCTTCCCTCCTTAATCATGCTTATTGTTCTACAATAAGGTTCACTTTAAATCATCGGTACTCACATTGCCCAAAAAATTTTGGAATCATTGTGTTCATGCCTAGCTTAACTCTTAGTTCAAATCTATCCGTATATATAAAACAATTTTTATCTATTCGGTGACAAAATGCAACCCAGTGTATTTTATCAACAATCTGAATATAAAAATTAATCCGGCACTTAATGATTAGTGAAGAAATTTAAATTATTTTTTTGCTTTTGGTCTCTTTGTTCCGTACTTAGAACGACTTTGCTTTCTGTCTGCAACACCAGCGGTGTCAAGAGTACCTCTAATGATGTGGTAACGAGTACCTGGTAAGTCTTTAACCCTACCACCTCTTATTAAAACAACGCTATGCTCTTGAAGGTTGTGGCCTTCACCTGGAATATAACTTGTTACTTCAATCCCGTTTGAAAGACGAACTCTGGCAATTTTTCTAAGTGCTGAGTTAGGCTTCTTAGGAGTTGCTGTTCTAACTGCAGTACAAACCCCTCTCTTTTGTGGAGAAAAGTTTTTAGTGTACTTTTTGCTTAGTGAGTTAAATCCTCTGTGTAATGCTGGAGATTGAGACTTCTTCTGAGCGCTCTTTCTTCCTTTTCTTACTAATTGATTAAATGTAGGCATTAATTTTCACCTCCTGATAAATTTTAATGATGGGTTGCCTAATTGGTTACATACAAATACACATGCAACATGACGCGACTATGAAATCGCGCTATTAAATTATACTTGCTCTCAAAACGATTGTCAAGATGTTTTTTATATCCGAACACTGTCAGATAAAATTTATATAACATTCATAAGATATGGGCTAGAAGTAGTTCTTAATCGACAAGTTAATCAGTCTCTATACTACTCCTAACCCACACTTATTATTAAAGCTAAAAATTATGCAAATTATTCCTCTTCTACTAGGTCAAAAGCAAAGTCTTCTTCTGCTGCTTCTTCCCCAAGTAGTGTTATTTCCTCATCATGGTCTGTATCAAGTTGCACTTTTCTATATCTCTTCATTCCTGAACCAGCTGGGATTAGTTTACCTAGGATAACATTTTCCTTTAATCCAATTAGTGGATCTATCTTACCATGTATAGCTGCTTCAGTTAATACTTTTGTAGTTTCTTGGAACGAAGCGGCAGATAGGAATGAATTAGTTGCTAGAGAAGCTTTGGTAATTCCTAGCATTACTTGTGTAGCTTGTGCTTCTTCTAAGCCTTGTTCAATTGCTTCCTTGTTAGCATCTTCAAACTCATAGCTTTCTACTAATCTACCAGGTAGTAAATCAGTGTCTCCACCATCTTCTACACGAACCCTCTTAAGCATCTGACGAACAATAACTTCAATATGCTTGTCATTGATCTCAACACCTTGTAAGCGGTATACTCTTTGTACCTCTTTTAACATGTAGTCTTGAACTGCTCTAACGCCCTTAATCTTAAGGATATCATGAGGGTTTACACTACCTTCTGTTATTGGATCACCAGCTTCTACAATATCACCGTCTGATACTTTAAGCCTTGAACCATAAGGTATTAGGTAGCTCTTAGATTCTCCGGTTTCGCTATTAGTTAAAATTGCTTCTTTTTTATTCTTTGTATTTATTGTTATAGTACCATCAAAGTCTGCAATAATTGCCAATCCTTTTGGTTTCCTTGCTTCAAATAATTCTTCGACACGAGGAAGACCTTGAGTAATATCGGAACCAGCAACACCACCTGTATGGAATGTACGCATTGTAAGCTGAGTTCCTGGCTCACCGATTGACTGAGCAGCTATAATACCAACTGCTTCACCAACTTGAACTGGCTCACCTGTAGCTAAGTTAGAACCGTAACATTTTGCACATACACCAGTGTGAGTATCACAAGTTAATACTGTACGTATTTTAACCTGAGCATCTTTACCTGCTTCTTTAATAGCTTTAGTTGACATGATTTTTGCAGCACGTCTTGGGGTAATCATATGGTTTGCCTTAACTATGATTTCACCATTGTCATCATATATAGTCTCAGCAGCAACCCTTCCAGTAATTCTTTCTTCTAAGCTCTCGATTACTTCCTCACCATCAGTAAATGCCTTAATCCAGATTCCGTTAATATGGTCTTTATCATGACAACAGTCTTTTTCACGTACAATTACATCTTGGGATACGTCAACTAGACGACGTGTTAGGTATCCAGAGTCAGCTGTACGTAGAGCAGTATCTGATAGACCCTTTCTAGCACCGTGAGCTGAGATAAAGTATTCTAGAACGTCTAACCCTTCACGGAAGTTAGATTTAATAGGAAGTTCGATAGTTCTACCTGATGTATCTGCCATAAGTCCACGCATACCTGCTAGCTGCTTAATCTGCTTATCAGAACCACGGGCACCTGAATGAGCCATCATAAATATGTTATTATACTTATCTAGACCTTCAAGTAGGCTTTCAGTTATCTTATCATCGGCTTCCTTCCAGGTATTAATTACTTCCTTATATCTTTCTTCTTCAGTAACTAAACCACGACGGTATTTTTTAGAAATTGCATCTACCTTTTGTTCAGCTTCTAGGATTATATCCTTCTTAGCTTCTGGTACTGTCATGTCAGAAATTGAAACTGTCATGGCAGCTTGGGTTGAGTACCTATAGCCTAGCATTTTTATATCATCAAGAACTTCAGCAGTCTTGGTTGCACCATGGGTATTAATGTATTTTTCAAGGATCTGTTTTAATTGCTTTTTAGCGACAAGGAAGTCTACTTCTAATTTTAAGAAGTTCTCATCTTTTGTTCTATCTACAAAACCTAGGTCCTGGCTTATAGCTTCATTAAATATAAAGCGGCCTAGTGTTGATTCAATAACTCTAGATCCTTCCTGACCTTGATTGTTGATTCCAGTCCTTCTTATTTTGATTTTAGCATGTAATGATATTGTGCCATTCTCATAAGCTAGGATAGCTTCATTAATATCTTTAAATAAGCGTCCTTCACCCTTTTGATTTTCTTTTTCTAGTGTTAGATAGTATATACCTAAAACCATATCCTGTGATGGAACTGCTACAGGTCCACCATCAGAAGGTTTAAGTAAGTTGTTAGGTGATAGTAACAAGAAACGACACTCTGCCTGAGCCTCAACAGAAAGAGGCACATGGACAGCCATTTGGTCACCGTCAAAGTCAGCGTTAAAAGCTGTACATACTAAAGGATGAAGCTTTATTGCCTTACCTTCTACAAGAACAGGTTCAAAGGCTTGTATACCTAGTCTATGAAGAGTAGGAGCACGGTTTAACATAACTGGATGGTCTTTAATTACTTCTTCTAACACATCCCAAACTTCTGGGTCTAACTTTTCTACCATTTTCTTAGCAGATTTTATATTGTGGGCTGTACCCTTTTCTACTAATTCTTTCATTACAAATGGTTTGAAAAGCTCAATTGCCATTTCTTTTGGTAGACCACACTGATAAATCTTTAGCTCTGGTCCTACAACGATAACTGAACGGCCTGAATAGTCAACCCTTTTTCCTAATAAGTTTTGACGGAAACGACCTTGTTTTCCTTTTAGCATATCTGATAAGGATTTAAGAGCACGATTACCAGGACCTGTTACAGGTCTTCCTCTTCTTCCATTATCTATTAAAGCATCTACTGCTTCTTGTAACATACGCTTTTCATTTCTAACGATAATGTCTGGTGCACCAAGTCCCATAAGCTTTTTCAGACGATTATTTCTATTAATAATCCTACGATACAAATCATTTAAGTCTGATGTTGCGAACCTACCACCATCTAATTGAACCATTGGTCGTAAATCTGGTGGAATAACTGGGATTGCCTCCATTATCATCCATTCTGGTCTGTTTCCTGATTCTCTAAAGGCCTCAATAACTTCTAGTCTCTTAATAATTCTAGCTCTCTTTTGACCCTTGGAATCCCTTAATTCTTTCTTTAATTCCTTAGACTCTTTATCTAAATCGATTTTGCTAAGAATTTCTTTAATCGCTTCAGCACCCATGCCAACACGAAAAGTATTTCCGTATTGTTCATAGGCTTCTCTAAATTCGGTTTCGTTTATTACTTGCTTGTATTCTAGATTTGTATTTCCCTCATCTATTACAATATAGGCAGCAAAGTAAAGAACTTTTTCAAGTATTCTTGGAGACATATCTAGTATTAATCCCATTCTACTTGGAATTCCTTTAAAATACCAGATGTGGGATACTGGAGCAGCTAGCTCAATGTGTCCCATTCTTTCTCTTCGTACGCTTGATTTTGTTACTTCAACGCCACATTTGTCACAAACTACGCCCTTATATCTTATCTTTTTATATTTGCCACAGTGACATTCCCAATCCTTACTCGGACCAAAGATTTTTTCACAAAACAAACCGTCTTTTTCAGGTTTAAGAGTCCTGTAGTTAATAGTTTCAGGTTTCTTTACCTCTCCATGAGACCATTCTCTAATCTTATCAGGAGAAGCTAAGCCAATTTTAATAGCTTCATAATTTACTTCTGCTATAATTTCATTATTTACTACTTCTGGCACTATCTGGCACTCCCTTTCATAGTTGTTTCTTGTAGGAATCGTTATTCATCATCTTCGTCATCAAAATCATCAAAAAAACTCTCTGTGTCAGACTCGCTATATCCAGCTTCCTCAAAGTTTTCTTCACCGCGTTTATTGTTTTCGCCTTCAATAAGTGATGTTAAGTCTTCATCATCACTATAACCATCACTTTCAGACATCATAACTTCTTGACCATCTTCATCTAAGACTGTAACATCTAATGCCAATGATTGTAGTTCTTTTAATAGTACCTTAAAGGACTCTGGTATACCTGGTTTTGGTATGTTGTCGCCTTTAATAATTGCTTCATAAGTTTTAACACGTCCATTAACATCGTCAGACTTAACAGTTAGGAGTTCTTGTAGAGTATAAGCAGCACCATATGCCTCTAATGCCCAAACTTCCATCTCACCAAATCTTTGTCCACCAAATTGAGCTTTACCTCCTAGTGGTTGTTGAGTAACTAATGAGTAAGGACCTGTAGAACGAGCATGGATTTTATCGTCAACTAAGTGGTGAAGTTTTAGATAATGCATAAATCCAACAGTTACTCGACTATCGAAATATTCGCCAGTACGTCCATCACGTAATAATATAGTACCATCTCGGTTAATTGTAACACCTTGCCACTCTTTCTTAGCCTTTTCTTTACGTTTGTCTAAATAATCTAATACGTCTGGGTCTAAAACGTCTTCATATTTTGCTAAGAAGTCTTCCCAATCAGTATTAACATAGTCATTAGCTAATTCTAGAGTATCCATTATATCATCTTCGTTAGCACCGTCAAATACAGGTGTAGCTACCTTAAATCCTAATACTTGTGCAGCTAGACTTAAGTGAATCTCTAGTATCTGACCAATATTCATACGTGAAGGAACACCTAATGGGTTCAACACAATATCAAGTGGTCTTCCGTTTGGTAAGTATGGCATGTCTTCAACTGGTAATACACGAGAGATAACCCCCTTGTTACCGTGACGTCCAGCCATCTTATCTCCAACCTGAATTTTTCTTTTTTGAGCAACGTAAACACGTACAGATTCATTAACACCTGGTGGTAGTTCATCACCATTTTCTCTAGTAAATACTTTGGCATCTACTACAATACCAAATTCACCATGAGGAACCTTTAGTGACGTATCTCTTACCTCTCTTGCTTTTTCACCAAAGATAGCACGAAGCAATCTTTCTTCAGCAGTAAGTTCAGTTTCTCCTTTAGGAGTAACCTTTCCTACCAGAATATCACCTGCACGAACTTCAGCACCAATACGTATAATGCCTCTTTCATCTAAGTCTTTAAGGGCATCATCACCTACGCCTGGTATATCTCTAGTTATTTCTTCTGGACCAAGCTTAGTATCTCTTGATTCAGATTCATACTCTTCTATATGAATAGATGTATAAACATCATCTTGAACTAATCTTTCACTTATTAAAACAGCGTCTTCATAGTTGTAACCTTCCCAAGTCATAAAACCAATTAGAGGGTTTTTACCAAGTGCAATTTCACCATTATCAGTAGATGGTCCGTCAGCAATAACTTGACCTTTTTCTACCCTTTCACCTTTATTTACAATAGGTCTTTGGTTTAGGCATGTACCTTGGTTACTTCTTGCAAACTTAACTATTTTATAACTTGAAGTTGTATTATCATCATTATCAACAACAATTTTTGTAGATGTTACACTTGCAACAACACCAGACTTCTCTGCAATAACACATACTCCTGAATCAAGAGCTGCCTTTCTTTCCATTCCTGTTCCTACAGTAGGAGATTCTGTAACTAATAAAGGAACTGCTTGACGCTGCATGTTCGCACCCATAAGGGCCCTGTTCGCGTCGTCGTTTTCAAGGAAAGGAATCATAGCTGTCGCTACAGAAAATACCATCTTAGGAGAAACGTCCATTAAGTCAACCTTTGACTTTGGATAATTTGATGTTTCTTCTTTAAATCGACCAGATACGTTATTATTTATAAAATATCCTTCTTCATCTAATGGTTCGTTAGCTTGAGCTACAATATATTTATCTTCTTCATCTGCTGTTAAGTATACTACTTCATCAGTAACTCTTGGATTTTTTGGATCTGATTTATCAACCACTCTATATGGAGCCTCAATAAATCCATACTCATTAATCTTTGCGTAACTAGCTAAAGAGTTTATAAGTCCAATGTTAGGACCTTCTGGTGTTTCAATCGGACACATTCTTCCGTAGTGAGAATAATGAACGTCACGTACCTCGAATCCGGCACGGTCACGGGAAAGACCACCAGGTCCAAGTGCAGATAAACGTCTTTTATGTGTAAGTTCACCTAATGGGTTATGTTGATCCATAAATTGGGATAATTGGGAACTACCAAAAAACTCTTTAACAGCCGCTGTTACAGGCTTAATATTTATTAAAGATTGAGGGGTAATTGACTCAATATCTTGTGTAGTCATTCTCTCACGAACTACTCGTTCCATCCTTGATAGACCAATTCTATATTGATTTTGAAGAAGCTCTCCAACTGAACGAATTCTTCTGTTTCCTAAGTGGTCTATATCATCAATGTAACCAATATTATACTCAAGATGAATATTGTAATTTATTGATGCAAATATATCTTCTCTTGTAATATATTTTGGGATTAAATCATTGATGTTTCTCCTGATTGCTAACTTTATGTCTTCTTCGTTATCATTCTCTTCTAGAATTGTCTTTAGTACAGGGAAATAAACGTTGTCAATAATGCCTAATTCCTTCTTATCATCCTCATCATATGGTAAGTAACTACCTATATCAACCATTAAGTTTGAAAGAACCTTAACATTTCTTTCTTCTGTTTGAATAAGAATTGAAGGGGTTGCGCTGTTTTGAATCTTTATAGCAATTTCCTCAGTTATTTGATCTCCAGCTACAGCTATAATTTCTCCTGTTTCTTGATCAATAACATCTTCTGCTAAGGTAAATCCTACAACCCTATTCATAAAATGTAATTTTTTATTGAATTTATATCTTCCTACTTTAGCCAGATCATATCTTCTTGGGTCAAAGAACATATTGTTTATAAGTGTTTCAGCACTCTCTACTGATAAAGGCTCACCTGGACGTAACTTCTTATATAATTCAAGTAAACCACTCTCATAACTATCAGATATGTCCTTCTTAAGGCTAGCTAAAATCTTAGGTTCATCACCGAAAACATCAGTGATTTCAGCATTAGTGCCAAGACCTAGTGCACGTATTAATACTGTGATTGGGAGTTTCCTGTTTCTATCTACTCTAACATTAAACACATCATGTGAATCTGTCTCATATTCTAGCCAAGCGCCTCTATTAGGTATAACTGTAGAACTAAAGATTTTCTTACCAGTTTTATCATGATCTATCGCATAATAAATTCCGGGAGAACGAACTAACTGACTAACAATAACTCTTTCTGCACCATTAATAATAAACGTACCAGTTCTTGTCATTAACGGTAAATCTCCCATGAAAATGTCATGTTCGTTGATTTCATCAGTTTCTCTGTTGTGAAGTCTGACCTTTACCTTGATAGGAGCTGCATAAGTAGCATCTCTTTCTCTGCATTCCTCAATTGAATATTTAGTATCATCTTTACTTAATTTGAAATCAACAAACTCTAAGCTTAAATTTCCACTATAATCAGTAATTGGAGAAATGTCGTCAAAAACTTCCTTGAGTCCTTCATCAAGAAACCATTGATAAGAATCCTTTTGAA
>JAAYRG010000046.1 GCA_012518885.1 Clostridiales bacterium
AAGGAAGGTAAGCCATGAATATACTTATAATTGGTGGCGTAGCTGCTGGTACTAAGGTAGCAGCAAAACTAAAACGTGATAATTACAATCACAATGTTAAGATATTAACCAAAAGTAAAGATATCTCTTATGCGGGGTGCGGTCTTCCTTACTATGTAGGAAACGTAATCGAAGAAAGGGAAAAATTAATCCAAAACACACCTGAAGCATTTTCAGCATTAACAGGTGTAGATGTAGTAACAGAAGTTGAAGTAACAAAGGTAAATCCAACAGAAAAAACTGTTGAAGCTATAGACCTAAGAACTAATGAAACTTCTACACATTCTTATGATAAGCTAGTAATAGCGACAGGAGCTGACCCTTTTAGACCTCCAGTTGAGGCAACAGACCTAAATGGTGTTTTCTATATGAGAACTCCAGATGATGCAATAAGACTTCGTGAATCCGTTGAAGCAGGCGAAATTAAACGTGCTGTTGTAGTAGGGGGAGGATTTATAGGTCTTGAAGTTGCTGAAAACCTTAAAGAACAAGGAGTTATGGTTTCAGTTATAGATATGGCAGACCATATACTACCAGGATTCGAACCAGAACTAGCTAACTATGTTGAAAACCACTTAGCTGATTTAGGAATTATGACATTCACAAACACAGCTTTAGAAGGAATTGAAGGGGACGAAAACGGTAAAGTATCCAAGGTTAAAACAAACAAGCGAGCTATGAAGGCTGATGCAGTTATACTTGCAATAGGAATCCGTCCTAACACAGGCTTCTTAGCTGATTCTGGCATCGAACTAGCACCTAATAGGGCTATTAAGGTAAACGATAAGTTAGAAACTAACATAAAAGACATATATGCAGCTGGTGACTGTGCACTAGTAACTGATATGGTAACTGGCAAAGGAGCACACTCTCCAATGGGTTCAACAGCTAATATAACTGGAAGAATCCTAGCCCAAAACATTAATGGGGCAGACCTTACATATGGAGGAGCTCTTGGTACAGCAGTTGTTAAACTACCAGGCCTTAATGTAGGTAGAACTGGCTTAAGTGAAGATGCTGCAAGAGATGCAGGTTATGATGTTATAACAGTTACAACTGTAGCAGATGACAAGGCTCATTACTATCCAGGTTCATCAAATTTCATAATTAAGATGATAGCTGATAAAACCACAAAGAGATTATTAGGTATTCAAGTAGCAGGGGAAGGTAATATAGATAAAATTATAGATATGGCTGTAATGGCTATTGGTTTAGGTGGTAAATTAGACGATATTCAAAATCTTGATTATGCTTATGCTCCACCATTCTCAACAGCTATCCATCCATTTGCACTAACTGTAAATGCTCTACTTAACAAAATAAATGGAAACTTAGTTTCTATTACTCCACGAGAATATGCACAAGGTAAGGCTGAAGGTTATAAAGTAATCGACTCAGCACTAGTACCAAAGATTGCTGGTGCTCCTTACATGGATATCTCAAAAACTCACGATGTATTACCTGGATTTGATAAAGACGATAAATTACTACTTGTTTGTGACAAGGGTAAAAGAGGTTATATGCTACAACAAAGACTAAAAGCCTTTGGATTTACAAACACACTTGTACTAGAAGGTGGTCTAATCTTTAATGAGGTGGAAGTAAATTAATTACAAATAAATTAACAATTAATCTATTTTATATAAGTTTATAAGTACATAAGCTTTATTCAATATTGCTAGCTTATATCACCTAATATGATATAAGCTAGTCCAAAACTTAACTAATACTAATCATAAAAATAATACAACACAAAGGAGAAGAATAATGGCTAATTTAAAAGTAACACCAGCACAAGAAAAAGAAGTAAAAGCAATAGGATTTTTAAGAAATAAAGGAACTGATAATTTCTCAGCTAGAATTATCACTATCAATGGTAAAATCACTGCTGAACAACAAAAAGTAATCGGTGAAGCTGCAGAAAAATTCGGTAGAGGCGAAGTAACCTTCACAAGTAGATTAACTATAGAAGTACCGGGAGTTCCTTACGACAAAATAACTGAGTTCCAAGAATATATCGCTAAGGCAGATCTAGTTACAGGTGGTACAGGTTCTAAAGTACGTCCAGTAGTTGCATGTAAGGGTACAGTTTGTCATCATGGATTAACTGATACTTTCGCAGTTTCAGAAGAATTACACGATATGTTCTATAACGGTTATGATTCAGTTAAACTTCCTCACAAATTTAAAATTGCTGTTGGTGGATGTCCAAATAGCTGTATGAAACCAACAACAAACGACCTTTCAATCGTTGGTCAATTAGTACCACACTACGATTCAGACCTTTGTATGGGATGTAAAAAATGTTCTGTAGAAGATGTTTGTCCAATAGGTGCAGCTAAAGTTGTTGACGGTGTATTAGAAATAACTGATGAATGTAATAACTGTGGTAAATGCGTTGGAGCATGTCACTTTGACGCTATTCCAGATGGTACTCATGGATATCAAATCGCTATTGGTGGTATGTGGGGTAAACGTAAGCAAGAAGCTATTGCATTTAACAAAATCTTTAGTGCAGAAGAATTACATGAAACTGTAGAAAAAGTTATCCTTCTATACAGAGAAAAAGGTCAAACTGGTGAACGTGTAGCTCAATTTGTTAATAGATACGGCTTTGAAAACATTGAAAAAGAAGTATTATCAGATGAAATATTAGCAAGGAAAGAAGAAATCCTTAATGCACAACTACACTTAACTGGCGGAGCTACTTGCTAATTAAGTACTAGTAAAGTTATCAAGAAGAGAGCACTACGGTGCTTTCTTCTGATAATATTTTTTTGATAATATTTGTGAAATTATTGACTATCTGTTTTTTAATACCAGTTATTGAGAAATATTGTTATTTTATTTTTTTATTAGCAATTGTTAAATGATTGTCGATAATTTTAAGTTTTATAAAAAGTATTTGCTAATTAATTCTTTTTATTATATTCTAAAACAATTACTTGTAATTTTACATTGAAAATGAATTTTAATATTTACTTTTATTATCATTGTATCTATTCAAAAACTAAGGAGATGGGATCGTGAAACCACAAAAACTATTTGCAATTTTTCTATGTATTATTGTAGCTATATTAGCTACTTTTCTAGCAGGCCTTCAAAAAATCATAGGTGGACCTATGATAGGACTTATTCTTGGTATGCTTATTGTTAACCTTGGACCATCCATAAGCAAGGACTTTAAAGATGGAACAACATTCGCAGGAAAGAAATTCTTAAACCTAGGTATCATATTAACAGGTGCAACTCTTAACTTTAATGCTATATTAGGTCTTGGTGCAAAAGCCCTACCTATACTACTATTTAATATCCTAGTAGCTTTCATTGTAGCATTTACAGTAGGCAAGAAGTTGCAAGTAACTAACAACACATCAGTTCTAGTAGCTAGTGGTACTACAATCTGTGGGGGTAGTGCAATTGCAACTATGTCATCAGTAATAAAAGCATCCGAAATAGAAATAGCTTATGCAATGGCAGCAATCTTCCTATTTGACGTTGTAGCCGCACTTGGTTACCCATACTTAGCAACAGGCCTAGGCTTAACCAATAACCAATTCGGATTCTTAGCAGGTGCTAGTATTAACGATACCTCAAGTGTTACCGCAGCAGAATCAACTTATAGCACCCTACTAGGTATTGATTCAAACATAGCAATAACAGTAAAACTGGCTAGAACACTGCTATTAGTACTTCTAGTTGTAGTTGGTACAATAATGACTACCAAGAAACAAGCTGCAGAAAACGGAGATAATTCAAAAAGTACTGGTGCTTCTATAGTAAAAACCGTAATAGAAAAATTCCCAAGATTCATAATAGGATTCGTACTAATGGCTATCCTAAATACTTTTGGTGTATTTGATGGTATAAGTGGTTTATCTGGTTTATTTAAATCATCCTCTAAGTTCTTTATAACTACTGCTTTAGTAGGTGTTGGATTTAAGGTTAAATTCAAAGAACTATTCACAGAAGGTAGAAAACCTATTATCTTAGGTGGATGTACTTGGTTAGCAGTATTCTTATCAAGTTTATTATTTGTTACAATCTTCGCTAATTATGTAGGCTAAGGGAAGACAGGGGGGCGGAGTATTTGTCTCATTTTATTTCGGCGTGTAACGCAACGAATAAAATAAGACAAATACTCCGCCCCCTGTCTTCCCGTCCCCCTTGTCTTCTATCCTAAGAGAAGCTCATCAATTTCACTTAACTTATCATATATATTAAAGTTGGCTTGTGACTCGTAGAACACATAATTGTCACCCTGGTATGTAGTAATATACAGATATTCCTCTGTAGTCTGCTTAACATCACCACGTTCTGCCTTACTGTTCCTTTTAGTTAGCTTCCAACCATATTTCTCGTCATTAAGGTCGAATATGCCGTCATATGGAGCCATAATATCCTCTGCCTCATTCATGTTAGAGTTAGCTCCCCAGTATTGGCTGTAGTATCTACCAATAATATCGCCCTTGTTAGCTTTCATAACATGGTAATACTTTTCGCTTCCAGCAGCAATTGATTCATAACGCTTCTTGCTTATCTCAAACCATTCTCCAGTATCATCATACTTAATGTATACTGTTCCAAGGAACCTTTCCATTCTTGAAGTCCCATCTTCATATCTCCATTTATATACCTTCTGATAACATCTCTCTTCAGCAGAAATTCCATAATCCTTAATATTGCTAGCCTTCAACCTAACATTGCCTAAGGCTATGAACTTACCCCCACTTGTTTTCTGAATTACAACATCAGTTGCATACAGACCCTTTTCGTTACTAGCTGGCTCAAATTCAACCACAAGACCCTGTTCTGGGCTGTCAATTGATTTTACCTGAGATACATGAAAGAAATAATCCTCATTATCTTCTGCCATTATAAAGCCAAACCCTTTGATTGCCTGGTACATCTTAATTCTACCCTTCATACCTTACTTCCTTCCTTATGTAAAATAAATATTAATTACTTTTGTGTATGCTCTCTTATCTTCTTAACAGCAAAGTCTATCTCTTCTTTTAATAAATCCTTGCCTTCATTAAAGTTTTCTATAAAATATGTAAGTTGGTCCACCTTAATAACTTTAACCGGAGAATTTGATGCTCCTTCTATAACACTCTCTACATTAGCCCAAACCACAAGGTCCACAATAGGCAACTTACTCTCTAATATATTATCTAAGACTGTGTTATGCCTTTTTACTTGGAAAATTGGGTTTTCTGTACCTGTCTTTCGACCGTTTACAATTCTATACCAGTTACCCTCTTCATCTATTGTTAAGTCACCAACATAATTCTTAGTTTCTATATTGAAAATGGCCTTATCT
>JAAYRG010000047.1 GCA_012518885.1 Clostridiales bacterium
AGTATTGGAAAACCTACATAACCAGTATTTGTGAAAACATTTGCAAAATGAATAATTGTTTTCTTATCATTTTTAACAGGGAGTAAAAGTAAGTATGATACAAGAGCCATTAGAAGGTAGGATAGAAGACTATAATAAAAGGTATTTATTATATTACTTTTAATTGTATCATCATAAGTAAAAATAAAAGAAGAAACTATCATGAAAGGCAGTGCTATTTGAACGAGAATATTAATTAACCCTTTATTAATTTCAGATGTGATTATTTCTTTCTTGCTTCCATAAACCCCTACTAAAATCATTATGAACAGAGATATTACACTGTCAATTAAAGTAGATATATTCAAATCAATCTCTCCAACCTATAGTAAGTATTAAATATATTATGAGAGATAGGACCTTTTGTTACTCTAGAGCTATATTAATACATATGAAATCTAGTTGAGGGCTTTTGGTTTGAGACCTATGTTATTGGTTTTCATCACAGAGTTCATGTATAATATCTGGAGAATAAACTTATATATGCGACATTTGTCTATTTAATATCCCAGTTACTTTTTTACTAAAAAATTGTATTATAGGTCCTGCTGAAAATGCTGTGATAAGAGTCATAATTCCGAACTTTCCACCAAGTAGAACACCTATTGTAACCAATATTAAGTCGAAAACTATTTTTACACTTGCATATTCCTTTTTTAACTTATCCTTGATTAGCATTACGAGGCCAGTAAATGGTTCAACTCCTATATCTGTAGCAATATATATACCAAGCCCTAGATATATCATTAAAAACCCTATTATAGCTACTAATATTCTAATAAAGATTGTTTCGGGTAAAGCTAGATAGTTATATATATTGGTTCCTAAGTTTACAAAAAAGCCATATGGTAGGATATAGATTAAAGTTCCTATATTAATATATCTCCTGCCAATGAAAAACAAAACTAAAGCTAAGCCATAGTTAGCTATATTTGAGGCAGTTCCTAGTTGTGCCGTTGTTAGGTTGGCAGTATTTCTAATACCGTCGTAAAGTATTCCAATGGAGTCATTGCCTAACATGGCGTTGTTAACAAATGATAGACCTACTCCTACACAAAATATTCCCACCACTGCTAATAATATTGATTTTAAATTTATCTTCATAATATTTCCTTTCTATGTAAAGTTTAAATGTCCCAAAAAGCGAGTAGCATAAGCATAATGTTAGGCCATTTGTCTTGATTTACACCAAGGAAATGGCCTATACCCGAGTAATTCATAGTGATTAATATAATAATACCTTATTTATTTTCTAATGTCACTAGGTTTTTTATTTCATTAATCTTATCTATTGATAAATCAGTAATATCAGCTATTAAATCTATTGGTAACCCTTTGAAAATTGAACGAAAACATAGTCAAACTGTCTGTGCGCTGTGGGAAAGTTTTTAGACAAGGGGACGTTCCTTTTGTCTTATTTTACTATACTTTTATTACTTAAGCATTGTAAATAATAGTAAATAATGCTATAATACTTATAAGTTTTACATATTTCAACAAATAATTACATAATATTATGATTTTTTACCTACTAGTTCATAATTAAATACACAATCAAAATTTTATGGTAATACAAGTTTTTAAGGCGAAGATTAATGATTTTATGTTATTACAGATTTCAAAATATAAAATATTGCAATCATGCCGCCTTACCGATTTATTAGTTAAGCCTTTAAGGGGTGTTAAGAGATAAGTAGTATAAATAAAGAAACTATTTATAAATGTAATTACTAATTGAGGGGATTGGGGTGTATATTATGAATGATGTTACAAAAAGGGAGCTCATAATAATCTTTGTACTAGTTTATGTTTTTTCACCGATTGATTTTATGACTGGGATACCAATTGACGACATTATAGTAATTATACTTGGGTATGTTATTCAAAAGAGAATAGCTGATAAAAGCTCAAGACAATTGGTAGAAGGTTAAAAGGTTAATAGGAGCAGCAAAAGGCAACCCATAAGTGAACTAATTCCAAAAGTCAGGACTTTGAAGGCGATTCTAGGGGGAGTACGGTTCATAAGGGTTGTCTTTTTTTGACATTTTTAGGAGCCTATAGCATAGATAACAGATTAAAATCCCGCACATCATATCCTACATGTATAAATGTAAATTTGTGTTTTTGAATAACATGTATTGTTTGGGTTACTACATGTTTGTATAAAGTAAACAAACGCAATTGACAGATTTCCCAAGGATAATATAATTATAGTAAATATGTAAAATACCAGAAACAACATACTGTTTGCTATAGTGTCTTAATTAATTAGTAATAAAAAATTTTAAAAAATACGGAGGGGAATATGAGTAAACAATATTTACATATGAAATACCATCCAGCAAAGAAAGAAGTGTTGTTTCATCGCTTTCAAGATAAAAAGGAGGTAGCTATTAGAAGTGATAGTCGATTAATGAAATACATGAATGAGAAAGGGGACTTTATACTCCAAGATCATGGTAATTCATTCTTTGATGATATTGCCTCTAACGAAAATGTACTTCCTCAGCAAGAAAAAGCATTGGATGATTTTTTAAAAGCAAAAGAAGCAGTGAATGATTCAAAGGCTATGGTAGAAAAATATGTGCTTGAAAATAATCGTAATGACGTTGGCGAAGATAACATCGAAAATATTTTCAAATACGTAATACCAAAGTATTTATACGTTAAACGTAACGAAGATAAGCATGTGGTAGCAATTATGTGTAATTATAAGTTTGATATGGAAAATGGCTTGGCAATTGTATTTGAAAACGAGGAAGCCATAGAGGTAGGTAAACAAGATATTATTCTTTAGAGTATTGAGTATGAGAAGATTTATATAATGTAAACCAAAGAAGGAGACAAAGAGGACGTCACTCTTGTCTCCTTCTACCAATATGTTAAAATATATATATAAATTCTTATAGAAAGGATGTAATCAATGAACGAAACACTACAGACTATAAAGAAACGTTTTTCATGCCGTGCTTATGACGGTCGTTTACCTGAAAAAGAGAAGTTAGAAGCTATTGCACTTGCAGGAGTACAGGCTCCTAGCGCTGTGAACCGCCAACCATGGCAGATTAATGTAATAACCAATAAGGCTTTAATTGAGGAAATGGATGCCGAAGGTATGCGTATCCTTGCTGAGTCAGAAGACAAGTCCACCTATCAAAGGTTTATGGACCGAGGGGGCACACTTTTTTATAATGCACCATGTATGTTTCTAATATTAAAAAAGGAAGGTACTGATCTGGATACAGGAATTGTATGCCAGAACATTTCTTTAGCTGCTACATCTTTAGGACTTGATAATGTCATATGTGGTATGGCAAGGATTCCTTTTAATGGTCCAAAGGGTGATGAGTTTAAAGAAAAAGCAGGATTTAGTGAAGGATGGGAGTTTGGAGTGGCTGTCCTAGTTGGTTATGGGAAGATGGCAAATAGCCCTCATACACCTGACACTTCTAAAATCCGTTTTATTGATTAAGAAATCCTATAGAATATTACAGTGTCTAGAACTTTCACTATTAGCGGTGTAGTTGCTAGACACTGTTTTTATAGTTAGTCAATATTTACTTAAATCAATTAATAGAACCAGTTATTTCTCAAATTATTCAGTGATCAGTATCTACCTTTTGTTTTCTTTTGATAATAATAGAAGACTAAGGCAATGATTGCCACAATTAACTCCGTAACAGGAAATGACAACCATACCCCAACCATCGCAAAAAGGTTAGACATTAAGAAGGCTGCTGGTAATATTATTACAACCCCCCTTAGCATAGATATCACAAATGCAGGTATAGCTCTTTCTGTAGATGTGAAGAATGTTGAGATAACGATGTTTAAAGCAAGAAAAGGTGTTGCCAAAAAATAAGCTTTAAGTCCTTGGCTAGCAATTGCTTGTAAGTTCATGTTCTTTTCACTGTTAAATAGTAAGGTGATTGAATCTGCATTAGTATATATAATTATGTAAATCACCACAGAAAGTAAAAGAGAACTAACCAAGGCATAAGATAATAATCTATTAACATTTTTCTTATTTCTTTTCCCGTGTTCTCTACTAACTAAAGGTTGTAAACCATCAGCAAGGCCAATAAATATCGACATAACGATAAAGGATAGGTTTGAAACTACACCATATGCAGCAATTCCAATATTACCTTTCAAATCCAAAATAATCATATTAAAGACCATAATTACAATTCCAGAAGCAAGTTCTCCTATCAGTGAAGGGAAACCTAGAGATAAGGTTCGTTTGCTTG
>JAAYRG010000048.1 GCA_012518885.1 Clostridiales bacterium
AGTATAATTTAAATTTTATTCTATATTTTTTAAAGGACCTAAAAGCTATTATTTTATACCTTTAGGCCCTTTATTAGCTATTTATTCTTATATCTTCTTTACAGAGTTTCTTTTTGTTATAGTTGCAGGAAATTCATGAGTTGCATCAAAACTACTATCATCTATTAAATTAAGTAGATTTTGAGCTGCCTTTTGCCCTAATTCCATAATGGGATAAGCCACAGAAGTTAGAGGAACATCACAGTAGACTGCCATGTCAGAATCATCTATACTTACAATAGATAAGTCATCAGGAATCCTAATATTATTCCTTTTACAGATATCAACTATAGGAACTGCAACCTCATCATTGTAGCATACACACCCTGTACAACCTTCTAACCTCTTAAGTATACGCTTTTCAATTAGGCCCATATGATTCAAATCTTCAGTATCTATCCATATAATATTTTTCTCATCAATTTTTAATCCTGCATCTAACATCCCCTTTATATAACCAGAATAACGAAAATGCCCTTGCCTATCATCTGCCTTAAAAATTCCAGCTATCTTTTTATGGCCTGCCTCAATCAAATGATTAACCGCAGTTAGGCCTGCATCTTTGTCATCCATACACACATGGGGATAATCCAACTCTGGATAATAACTATTGATAAAGACTATAGGTATCTTCCTCTTCTTAAACTCTTGGTATAGTTTAATATTAGGGTTTGGTATTCCACTTTTTGTAGGTTCTACTATAAGACCATCCACAATATTATTATTTAGAAAGGTTTGAAGTATAGCATTCTCACGTTCTAGGGTATTATATGTAAAGGCAATTTGTGTAAAAAAACCAGCCTTAGAAATAACCTTTTCTATCTCTTTAATAATATGTGGAAAGATGTACCTATCGACATAAGTTGTTATTACAGCTATATTTAGTGTTTTGGGTCTATCGAAAACATCAGCTTTGATATAGGTTCCACTACCTTGTATTCGTTCAACAATTCCTTCTTTTTCTAGGATATCTATACCATGTCGAACTGTTTGCCTGCTCATAGAAAACATAGAACTCAACTGGTTCTCTGAGTATAATTTATCTCCTTTTTTTAGTTCTTTTGATTCTATAAGCTCCTTTACCCATGTCGTTAGTTGCATATACTTAGGCAGTTCCTTAGCCATTAGTTTTCATCCTCTCACCAAAACTATTTATGGTCTTATGTTTATTTTCTACGTTTTGAAATTAAGTCAACAGTTACTGCCCCAAGAAGAACTAGACCCTTAACAACTCTTTGAACATCTGTAGTCCATCCAATTAGGGACATACCATTATTTAAAATACCCATAATAAAAGCACCAATTACTGCTCCAATTATAGTACCTGCTCCACCAGCTGTAGCAGCACCACCAATATAACATGAAGCGATAGCATCAAGTTCAAAACCATCTCCAGCCTTTGGAGTAGCAGAAGCATTTCTAGCAGATAATACTATACCAGCAACTGCACTTAATAGACCCATATTAGTATATACCCAGAAGAATACCTTTTTAGTATCAATACCTGATAATCTAGCCGCCTTTGCGTTTCCACCTAATGCATAAATGTATCTACCTGATACAGTCTTACTAGTAATAAAATGATATATACCAATTAGGACAACCATTAGAACTAATACTATAGGTATACCTCTATAAGCAGCTATCTTTAACATAAAGAACCAAACAAGTCCTATAAAGACAATGTTTCTAAGTATTATTTGCCACATTGGATTGATTTCAAAGTTATATTTCTTCTTAGTACGAATAGACTTTAATTCTGACATTATAATTAGTACAGTTATGACTATTGCTAAGATAATAGTTATTAAATCCATCGGAGCCTCTTGTGTACCAATATTAATCGTTGGAAGATAACCCGCTCCAATCTTAGTATATGATTCTGGTAGAGGTCCTTTTGTTTGAGCCTTTAAGGCTACATATGTTAAACCACGTCCCATAAGCATTGTTGCTAGAGTAACAATAAAAGGTGGTACTTCTAGAAAAGCAATGAATGCTCCAGCAAACATACCTGCTGCTAAACCAATAAGAATAGTTATCGCAAACGCTAACGGAGTACTCATCCCATTATCAATAACAAGTATCGCACATATTGCACCTGTAAGGGCCACTATAGAACCAACACCTAGGTCAACGTTACCTGTAAGACCACATAGAAGCATTCCTATTGCTAAGATAACTACATAAGAGTTTTGCATTATTAAGTTATTTATGTTCATTGCTGTTGCATTTTTACCTGAAGATAATACATAGAATAATAAAAAGATGGCTATCAAAAGTATAA
>JAAYRG010000049.1 GCA_012518885.1 Clostridiales bacterium
AAGAAGAATTTTCCTCATTACCTGTATGTTCTACTTCTTTCTTGGTGCTATCTGAATTTGTTGTCATTGGTACAAATATATCACTTTCTGATTCTTCGACTATACTTTTATCTTCATAAGTATTTTGTAATTCCTCAATATTATCATATGTATAATCATCGTTCTTTTGTATTTCAGGTATTAACATCTTAATGGCACGAAGTTGATACCCTTTGTCTTTAAAAGCCTTTACAGCCTTAAGTATGCTAATATCTTTGTCCCTATAATACCTATGGCCCATTTCATTTCTTGGAATCTCAAGTTCTAGCTCATCTTCCCAATATCTTAAGGTATGTTGTTCTACATCAACTAGTTTTGCGGCCTCAGATATCATATAACGAACATCATTCATATATTTCACCAAGCCTTTCAAAAAGCACACTAATACAAACTTTACAAGGTTAAGTACATAATAATACCTTTTTTATACTTAATAATTATATCATAGGAAGATTTCATTTCAACAATCTACTCCCTTTTTATTACAAAAACTCATCGACCCCAAACCACAATAATTAAGCCTGTTCTAAACATTCTTCTATTAGCCTACTTTAATCTCCAACATTCGTACTTTCCTTACAATATTTTTCTACCCCACAACTCTTATCAAGGTTTGTTTATAATCTTATAGCAATACAAAAATGCAGCTACCACCTTGGGAGTAAGGACATCTCTTGTCCATACTCCCAAGGTGATAACTGCAATATTATTATACTATCTTTCAAGATTTGCAAACTTGGTATATTCAGGTTGCCAAGCTAGCTTAATTGTACCTACTGGTCCATTTCTTTGCTTACCTATAATAATTTCTGATATACCCTTTTCTTCAGAATCATGGTTATAGTAATCATCCCTATATATAAACATTACAACGTCAGCATCCTGTTCTATAGCGCCAGACTCTCTAAGGTCTGAGAGCATCGGTCTTTTGTCAGGCCTTTGTTCTACCGCACGACTTAGCTGTGATAGGGCTACAACCGGTGCATCTATTTCTCTTGCTAATGCCTTTAAGGAACGTGATATTTCTGAAATCTCTTGTTGCCTTGATTCTGCATGTCTACTACCAGTCATTAATTGAAGATAGTCAATGATGACTAGGCCTAAGTTGTTTTCCAACTTTAACTTTCTACACTTGGACCTTAGCTCACTAACCGAAATACCTGGTGTATCATCTATAACTAAATTTGAATTACCAATTATTCTTGCTGTTTCAACTAACTCTACCCACTCATCATCAGTTAAATCACCTGTTCTTAGTGATTGAGAATTAATCTTTGAGTGCATTGCCATTATACGTTTTACCAACTGGTCCTTTGACATCTCAAGACTAAATATTACAGTTGGAATATTCTCTTTAATAGCAACATGTTCTGCTATATTAAGTACAAGGGCAGTCTTACCCATAGACGGTCTAGCAGCTACTAGAATTAAGTCTGATGGCTGTAACCCCGCTGTCTTGTAATCTAAATCATAGAATCCTGTTGGGACTCCTGTTACAGTTCCCTTATTCCTTGCTGCAGCTTCTATACTTTCTAAGGATTCTATAACTACATCCTTAATACTTACTACATCACCTGTATTACGTTTTTGAAGGATATCAAAAACTTCTTTTTCAGCCTTGTCTAAAATATCATCTGTAGGATTTTTGTCGAGATAACACTCATTGGCTATACCTTCTGTAACCCTAATCATTTGTCTTAGCACAGACTTTTCTTTTACAATACTAGCATAATATCTTACATTGGCAGATGTAGGCACAGAGGCAACCAAGTCTCTAATAAACTCTAGGCTACTTACATTTGGGGGAACATCCATCTCCCTTAATTTGTTTTGTAAAGTTATTAAGTCCGTTGGATTCCCTTCATTGTGTAATTCTATCATGGCATCAAAAAGAACACCATATCTTTGGTCGTAAAAGTCTTCCTTTGTAACTATCTCTGCCGCAACAATAATAGCTTCCTTGTCCATAATCATGGAACCAATAACTGACTGTTCTGCCACTAGATTATGAGGTGGGACTTTTTTTATAAAATCTTCATCCATTTCGCACCTCCTAGTCATTCATTATATACATATTATTCAGCACTAACCTTAACCTTTAACTGAGCATTCACTTCTGGATGTAATTTTACAGTAACTGTATGAGTTCCTAAACTTTTAATTGGTTCATCTAATTGGAGTTTTTTCTTGTCTATGTCAATCTTGAAATTTGCCTTTAAAACATCAGCTATTTCTTTAGTAGAAATTGAACCAAAGGTCCTACCACCTTCACCAGTTTTAAGTTTTACTTCAACTTGAAGCTCTTCAATGTGTTTACCTAAATCCTGAGCAGCCTTTAACTCTTCTTCATTTTGCTTTTTAATAGCTGCTAATTGTTCGTCTAATTCTTTTAAGTTTTGACTAGTTGCTTCTACAGCTAAATTTTGTTTAAATAAGAAGTTTCTAGCATATCCTACTTTAACGTCAACTATTTCACCTTTTTTACCTACTTTTTTTACATCTTGAGTTAATATTACCTTCATATTTTACTTCCTCCATCTATTATCTATTCTCTTAGAATTATAAGTCTCCATCTTCTTTCATTCTTTTTAGTGTTTCTTTTATTCTGCTAATTGCCTCATCCATATCAATACCCTCAAACTGAGTACCAGCAGAACTTAAATGTCCTCCTCCGCCAAGCCTTTCCATAACCACTTGGACATTCACTTCATCTATAGACCTAGCACTAACATAGATTTTTTTGTTATACTCGCTAAGTACAAAAGAAGCCCGGACTCCAATAATATTTAATAATTCATTGGCAACTTGAGCTCCTACAATTGTAGGGTTCTCTTCATCATTTTCAGGAAGATAGGTTATTGCATAATGGTCCAAATATATCTCCGCCTGACCCATCGCAAGGGCTTTTAGCCTGTATTCTTCCATATCACTTCTAAATGCCTTCCTAATTCTTGTTACATCTGCCCCATTACGCTTTAAAAATGCTGCAGCTTCAAAGGTTCTTACCCCCGTCTTGTTTAGGAAGTTATTAGTATCTATCATTATACCAGCATACATTGCATCAGCCTCTGCTGGTTTTAGGCTTATTCCATCATTAATGTATTGTAGTATCTCTGCTACCATTTCGCAAGTTGATGATGCATATGGTTCTATATATGATAAGGATGCATTGGTAATTGCCTCTCCTGACTGCCTATGGTGGTCTAATACCACAATTGTATTTGTCATACTAAGCAGTTCCTCTGATTCAGTAAGCTTAGGCTTATTCACATCAACGACAACCAATACAGTGTTAAAATCAACTATGTCAAATGCTTGCTGATTATTAATAAACATATCCTCTTCATAATCAGGGCTATTAACAAATCTATTCATGAATGGCCTAACAGAGTTAGTTATTTCATTAATTACAACATAGGCCTTCTTGTTTAGTTCCTTGGCAATACAGTAAATACCAATAGAGGCCCCAAAAGAGTCAACATCTTGCAATGCATGGCCCATAACAACAACCTTATCTTTTGACTCTATAAGTTCTTTTAAGGCATGGGCTTTAACTCTAGCCTTAACCCTAGTAGTTTTTTCAACCTGGAAGTTCTTACCTCCATAATAGGTGACTCTTTCTCCACTTTTTACAACAGCCTGGTCTCCTCCCCTACCAAGAGCAAGGTCCATTGCTGCTAATGCGTAATCATATGCCTTTTGATATGAGTCTTGATGGACTCCAATAGCCATACTAATTGTTACTGCCATAGTATTACCAATATTAACATTACGTACTTCTTCTAGTAAATTAAACTTATTACTCTGTAGTTCAGGTAGATACTTTTGCTTAAATATAAATATATACTTGTCTTTCTCAAGCTTCTTAATAATTGCATCAATATTCTGCATGTACTTGTTGATCTTACGCTCTATTAGTGCTGCTAATAGAGAACGCCTTACATCATCAGTACTTCCTATAACCTCATCATAGTTGTCTATGTATAAAAGGCCGACTATCATTTTTTGTTCTTTGTTTTCTTGCTTTAACTTAGTTATTTCAGTAGTATCATAGATATAAATTGCTACTAGGCTATTCTTTGTATCATTACTAGCAATAATATCATCCTTATCTATTCCTGAGTCAAGATCAATATTATCAAATGAAACCTTCCTGAGTATCACTTGATAATGCTTATTATTCCTCTCTACTAATATCTTTACGTCATTAATATCTTTAGGAAATATCTCTTTCCTGATTTCTTCAAATACATTACTAATTGAGTTTTGTGCTTTTCTTTCATTCTCAATTATTTCAAAAAACTCATCATTACACCAAAGTAATCTTCCTTCATAATCTAGTAAACCATATGGTACAAGCAACTCTTTTAGGATCTTTTTCTGTACCTGGCTGTAATTACTAGCAAAAAGCACAAGGTCTCTAATGGCACTTGGTTTCCTTAGTATATAGTAAGTCACTATAATTAGACAATAAATGAGTGTACTTACAAGCATAATAAGTCCTGCCAAGTCATCAACTACATATAAAAGTGTTGTCAGAGACACAAATATTGTAATTACAAGGATTTGACTATATAAAAAACTACGAAATATTCTTTTTTCCTTTTGGTTATTACCCATAATAATACTCCTTATGTAGATTACCAAAATATCTTTGAAAAGCAAAATACATTAGATATCATTATACCATTAGAATAGTATAAATTAAAGTCTTTTTGCAAATTAGATGGGATATGAGGGTCTCTTTGACATACAAAAAAGCCCTCGAATTATCGAGGGCTTTCATATATTAATTATTCTTAATTACTCTACTGTATAAGGCATTAAAGCGATGTGTCTAGCTCTCTTAACTGCTACTGTCACAGCTCTTTGGTGCTTAGCACAAGTACCGCTTACTCTTCTTGGAAGAATTTTTCCTCTTTCAGACACGTATCTTTTTAATTTATTAACGTCTTTATAATCTATACCAGTATAGTTCTTATCGGCACAAAAAACACATATTTTTCTTCTTCTACGAGGTCTTCTTCCTCTATTATTATATGCTGCCACGTCCTAACCTCCTTCTTGCCAATATTAAATGAATGGCAATTCTTCTTCTAGTTCGTCAGGAATATTCATGAAGCCATCTCCAACAGCATCTTCAGGATTAGGTCTTGATACTTGACCCTGATTTCTTTGTTGATAACTTTCAGATGAGGCTTTACTCTCTGCAAATTCCTGTTCTTCTACTATAACTTCTGTAGTGTATACTTTTTGACCTTCTTGGTTAGTATAGCTTCCTGTTTGAATTCTACCGGCTACTACTATCTTAAGACCTTGACGAAAGTACTTCTCAGCAAATTCAGCTGACTTTCCAAATACTGTACAAGGAATAAAATCTGCATCAGGTTCGCCTTCTCTTTTAAATCTACGGTCAACTGCTAATGTATATCTAGCAATTGCTAAGCTGCTGTCATTTCTTGCATATCTAACCTCAGGGTCTCTTGTTAGTCTACCCATTAATACTACTTTATTCATTGTTAAGGATAACCTCCCTTTACTATGCGTCTAGTCTAATGCATAGGTATCTGATTACGTTCTCCATAATGCGAAGACGATCTTCGATTTCGCGTGGAGCATTAGCATCAGAATCGAATTGGATGAAGTAGTAATATCCTTCTCTCATTTTTTGAATTTCGTAAGCTAATTTACGCTTACCCCATTCATCAACATTAGTAATTGAACCACCAAATCTTGTGATTAGTTCTTTTACTGATTCAACTGTTTGAGTTCTTGCTTCATCATCGATTTTTGCATTAACAACTAAAGCTAATTCATAATTGTTCATAGTTGCTTGCACCTCCTTCTGGCCTATGGCCCTTTAACTGTACATCCGAAGTGACATCCAGTAAAGAGCAAGGAAAATTATATAACATATCACGAATATATATACTAACATAGCTTTTGCGAATATTCAAGACATATTTATATTTTTTTATTTATCTTTCGATAATTACCCTTCTTTTCTCTTTACCTGTTTAATACTCTTTTCTACTTTCTTTCTTGGAACCATAACCTGGTGGCTACATCCTAAACACTTTAGCCTAAAATCCATTCCAACTCTTAAAACTTCCCATTCAAAACTTCCACAAGGATGGCTCTTTTTAAGTCGTACTATATCACCAACTTCTACTTCTAATTTATTATTCATATAATAACCTCCAAAAACTTCTTGATTCTATTTGCATTTTAATTTACTATATTATTTAGCAACAACTTAACTTGATGATAGTTTAGTGTGGTATTTCATTGTAGTTAATGCTAGATATATCATTTTACTCTTAAAGTTGATTATACATATGGTTTATACCCATGCCGCTTTCAATTTTAAGAAGAAAGGATAAGAAAATTGTTAAAATTATTTAAGAAAGTCAAAGACCCTGGCAGTGCTTTAACTCACTTTATAGGAGTAGTTTTATCAATCATTGCCTCTGTAATACTTATA
>JAAYRG010000050.1 GCA_012518885.1 Clostridiales bacterium
AGCTGCAGGTGTAGTAGTAAGCAGCTCTAAATCAGACTTTGAAAGGTCCTTTTCAAAGTCAATCATATTACCCTTTAGAAAACCCTCAATACCATTAAGCATTCCGTAGACCTTGTCTACCTTATCCCTATTACGTAGCCCTTCAGTTACAACACCATATAGACTACTATTAATAACTGCTGTAGGTCCACCTGATTGACCTACAATAATGTTCTTTTTACTCATACTTTATCTCCTTTTTGTTAAACATTATTTTATCAATTTAAAGCTTGTAGAAAAAAGTCCATAATTATATTATCTACAAATTTACACAAATATCAAGTTTTCATAATAAATTGTTAGCTTAGTCCCGAAATTTTGTAATCCTTGAATATTTTATCTTAGTTAAATGCATTAAGTTTAGATAGTTGTTTCTGGTTATATCAGTCTTTAACAGTGTCACTAGATAAACGTACAAAATAGCTAGTTCCTGCTTCTTCCTTTATTAAGCGTCCTTCGTCTACAAACTGATTTAGCCACTTATCAGCTTCATCCCTAGTTGAAAAGTCAAAAGCTTGTCTAACCTCTTCAAGTGCTAGTCTAGGGTGTTTTGTCATAAGATCTGCTAATGCTTCATAGGATGCAACTAGCTCTATTGGCTTTAGGGCCCCATCAGTTAAATAACTTATAATTTCCACAAAATCTTCAAATGTATTAAAACTTCTTACAAGAACTTGCCTTGCCTGAGCAGTCTTTACTAGAAATGTTGGGAAAACATCAACTCCAGTTGAAGCAGTTATAGCTAGATCTGCATTAAACTTCTTCGTAGCTTGACCACTATTAATAGCTTCAAGAAATTTATCTGTATCTATACCTAATTCTTTTGCTAAGTCAACTTGAACATCTAACCTACTTGTTACCTTGGCTTCTGTAAATGTGGCTTCTCGAATACGCCTTAAGTAACTATCAGCCTTATCAGGGGCAACCATTTGAGCCGCCTTATATGCAATATTTTGTGGATAGGTAGAAGGATACTCTTTGGAAAACAGATGAAATCCATCTGGCTTAATTGGCATACCATGTCTGTCAGCCGATTCTAGCCAATGTGAAATAATCTCTTCATTAGCAGCGTCTGAACCTCCCTTTATGTCATTAAGGGGATCTGAAAAATCATCAATATCTCTTACTAAACCACCACTTATATAACGAAATTCAATTTGATTAGGAAAATGAGTTTCCAGAGCTCTAAATACAGGTTCAGTTGCCCAACACCAAACACATATAGGGTCTGTGAAGTTTGTTATAATAATATTTTTCATTTGTTTTTCTCCTTTTAGATTAATTCTAATCAGTAAACAGTTGAGTCCAATATATTACACCATCGTATTGATATACACCTACACCCATCATGTTAAACTTATTATTTAATATATTTTCTCTATGACCTTTCGACTTCATCCATGCTGCCACTACTTCTTCTGGGTTTGATTGACCCATAGCAATATTTTCACCAGCTAAATTATA
>JAAYRG010000051.1 GCA_012518885.1 Clostridiales bacterium
TCTATAATGTTTGCTAATAATGAAATCGGAACAGTGCAACCAATTAAAGAAATAGCAAAAATTGCCAAAGAAAACGACATTATTTTCCATACGGATGCAGTACAAGCATTTGGTCAACTTCCTATTGACGTAGAAGAGTTAGGTATAGATATGTTAAGTGCAAGTGCCCATAAGCTTAATGGACCAAAGGGCATTGGATTATTATATATAAGGAAGGGTCTAAAATTAAGGTCCTTCATTCATGGTGGGGCACAGGAGAGAAGACGTAGGGCAGGTACTGAGAATGTACCTGGAATCGTTGGTTTTGCCAAGGCAGTAGAGATTGCTGTTAAAACCATGGAAGAACGTACAAGTAGAGAGATACAACTTAGGGATTACTTAATAAGTAAAGTATTAAAAGAAATACCTTACACAAGACTAAATGGACATAGGACTAATCGTTTACCAAACAATGCAAACTTTAGCTTCCAGTTCATTGAAGGTGAGTCTCTACTAATTATGTTAGATATGAAGGGGATTGCAGGTTCAAGTGGTTCTGCATGTACATCAGGTAGTCTTGACCCATCCCATGTACTTCTTGCGATAGGCCTACCACATGAAATAGCACATGGGTCCTTAAGATTAACCCTAAGCGAAGAAAACACTGAAGAAGAAATAGATTATGTAGTTGAAAACCTTAAAGAGATTGTTGCTAGATTACGTGCAATGTCTCCTTTATATGAAGATTACGTAAAGAAGAACAATATAAAGTAGCTAACCAAATTTAAAAACCACATAAGAATGTTTAAATATAGGAGGAAACAGTATGTACACAGAAAAGGTAATGGATCATTTTACAAACCCTCGTAATATGGGTGAATTAGAAAACGCAAGTGGAGTTGGAACAGTAGGTAACGCAAAATGTGGAGATATTATGCGTATGTATTTTGATATAGATGAAAACGGCGTAATAAATGATGTTAGGTTTAAAACTTTCGGATGTGGTGCTGCTGTAGCTACAAGTAGTATAGCAACTGATTTAGTAAAGGGAAAAACTATACAAGAAGCCCTTCAAGTTACAAACAGGGCAGTAGTAGAAGCGCTAGGTGGACTACCACCACAAAAAATTCACTGTTCTTTATTAGCTGAAGAAGCAATTCATGCTGCTTTATGGGATTATGCAGAGAAAAATGGTATAACTATAGAAGGACTTAAAAAACCAAAGTCTGATATCCATGAACATGAAGAGGAAGAAACAATCGAATACTAATAAATTACTAATATAATAACCATATTATATAATTAATATATAAAGACAATAAAACTTAAAGTTAATTTAAGTACTAGGAGGAACCAGAGTGAGTAAGCAAAAAGTAGTAGTAGGCATGTCTGGTGGTGTAGATTCTTCAGTAGCAGCCTACTTACTTTTAAAGGCTGGTTACGATGTCATAGGTGTAACAATGCAAATATGGCAAGATGAAGACCTAGAAGTACAATCATCTAATGCTGGTTGTTGTGGCCTAAGTGCAGTAGACGATGCTAGAAGAGTTGCTAACAAGTTAGGAATTCCTTACTATGTTATGAACTTTAAACAAGAGTTCAAATCTTCTGTAATTGACTATTTTATAGAGGAATATAAAAGAGGGAACACACCAAATCCTTGTATAGCATGTAATAGATATGTAAAGTGGGAATCTTTACTAACTAGATCCATGGGAATTGGAGCAGATTATATAGCAACAGGACACTATGCAAAAGTAATTAGATTAGATAACGGCAGGTATACACTTCAAATGTCTGTAACTGCAGGTAAAGATCAGACATATGCCCTATATAACTTAACCCAAGACCAACTAGCTAGAACTCTTATGCCAGTTGGAGATTATACAAAAGACGAAATACGTGAGATGGCGAAAGAAATTGGCCTTAGAGTTCACAATAAGCCCGATAGTCAAGAGATTTGCTTTATACCAGATAATAACTATGCGAAGTTTATATCTGAAAACACTAATGACGAAATCACAGAAGGTAACTTTGTAACTCAAGATGGTCAAGTAATAGGAAGACATAAGGGTATAATAAATTATACAATTGGACAAAGAAGAGGTCTAAACTTAAGTATGGGACATCCTGTCTTCGTCCTTGCCATCAGACCTGAAACCAATGAAGTTGTTATAGGTAACGCAGATGAAGTTTATAGCGACAAACTATATGCAAACAACCTAAACTTCATGTCTATAGAAGACCTAGACGGGGATATGCGAGTAAAAGGGAAAATACGCTATAGCCATAAGGGTGCAGACTGTACAATTCGTAAAATAGATGATGATATCTTAGAATGTGTATTTGACGAACCACAAAGGGCTATTACTCCAGGTCAGGCTGTTGTCTTCTATGATGGTGATATTGTAGTTGGTGGCGGTACAATTATGAGAAAAGAAGATTAAATACACATAAACACAAAAAAAACAGGATAATAAGCACATTTTATTATAGTCTTTGGATAGGCTATACTAAATAGGACAGTTTTTCTCCGAACATGATATAATAAGATTATAGGAGGAGAAGACCATGTCAAAAAAACATTATGAGGAAAATTTCAAGAAGCAAATTGTAAAAATATATAA